>DASTEB010000347.1:0-4320 GCA_035710025.1 Chloroflexia bacterium | reverse complement strand
AACCGGTAACCGCTGCCTGCCGCACTTGTTTGGCATAGCGTTTGCTCAAACTAGCCCCTGTAAGGCCGGACACGTGACACTGCTGCAAGCACCCGGCCCGAAAGGAGGCAGAAGCATGCCTAGAGGAGTGAAAGAAGGCAGCAAACGAGATCGACAGTACGAGCACATCAAGGATTCGTACATGGAGCGCGGGGTCTCGAAGGACGAGGCCGAGGAGCGCGCCGCACGGACCGTGAACAAGGAGCGCCGCGAGGCCGGCGAGACCAGAGAACAGCGCGAGCGCGAACGGAGTTAGTTTGTGGCGCCCGTAGCTGAGAGGGGCGTCGTGAACACGCAGGGGCGGACGGGGATGTACCTCGTCCGTCCTTTGTGTTTGGCCTTACCCTGAACCAGGCGTCGCGCTAGAAATCGGGCGTTTCCAGGCCCAGAACGCCCAGCATGAGGGAAAGCTCCCCCGCATGGGCCAGGTCGTGGTCGACCATGCCCCAGACGGTGCGCAGGCCGTTCTGCTCCTGCTCCGACACCGGGCCGGGGTCGTCGGCGGTGGACGGCTCGATGTAGGCACGCAGTACCTGCCAGGTGTGCTGGAGCCCGGCCACCACCTCGGCGGCTGAGCGCGGCGGGTCGTCCGGTTCGTCCCAGTTCATCATCGGCTCAAGCGACGGGTCGCCCAGCACCTTGTGTACCCACAGGGCACGCCCGCGCACGATATGCTCGGCTTGCTCGCCCACCGTGCGCAGGCCGGGTGCGATGCGCGTATTGATCTGCTCGTCGCTCAACGGCGCGATCACGCGCACCAGTTCATCCTGCATGTGCTGCCAGATTTGCAGCACCCGCGCCGCCGCAACGCTCGATTTCGTCACTCGCTGCACCTCCGGTTCTAAGTGATGTGTTCTACTCGCTCGTTCCCACGAGCCATCATTGATGGGCTAGGGGGCAATGCGTGCTGATAACCCCCGCTTGGACAGGGCACGTGGTTACCGCCACGCATGATAACACGAGCGGTCAAGCCTGCGTATGGGCATGTTTGACATATTAGGGGGCATGGTGGCCTGCAGAAGAAGAAGAAGAATCACTCTTATTTAAGGGGGTATCTAACTTCTTCTTCTCCAGCACACCCCCTGTCAAACATGTCAAACATGTCAAACTTCCCCACTCTGCAGGCGTGGTTGCATGCATGTTGGGGGCATGGTGCTCTGAAGAAGAAGAAGAAGAATCACTCTTATTTAAGGGGATAAGTACAGTGTTACTAACTTCTTCTCCAGGCCATATACGCCCCCTCAAACCGCCCACTTTCGCCCACTTTTGCCCCTGGCAGGGTGAAACCTAATGTTAGGGGCATTGGAGAAGAAGTGAGTAATAACTTCTTCTCCAGCCCATGACACCCCCCTAATTTGCCTAACTTCACCCATTTGTCCCACTCTGCAGGCGTGGTACAGGCGTGGTAGCCGCTGCCGCTGTCCGGCAAGGCGTGAGGCGGCACGGTCCGGCCGGCCGCTTCTCACGGGTCCACTCGCCCCTACAGCCGAGGACTGCCCATCCCCGGCACGGCTGCAAGTCGGGATAGCGGGGAAAGTTAGGGGCGTGTAGAGGCTGGAGAAGAAGTTATGCGCCACTTCTTCTCCAATGCCCCAAACGTTAGGATTACCTCTGTAGGGGCTTTAGCGCTCCGCGGCTGCCAGCTTCAGGCTCCCCATGCGCTCTTCTAAACCAGGGGCGGCGACGGCTATTTCACCCGTTGCAGGCTTGTTGCGACCTTCAGGGCCTCTTCCTTGCTTGCTGCTCTAATCTCGATCTCCGTTCCCTCGCGGATCATCCTCAGCCTTACGGTCATCCCTCCCGACTCGGTCCAGAGCTCCGCGGGGATACCGTTCACGTCCACCTTCGTAATATCGTACTGACCAAGTAGTGTGCCTGCCCGCAGGGAAAATCTGGCACCAGGGTCCGTCACACGGGGCAAATGCACGCCCCCCAGTACGGTCCCATCCTCAAGTGAAATGACCGCCTTACGCTCGTTGTCCTTTTCGACAAAGCCCCATGCGGGAATATCGCCATCAACCGTTCCACCAGGCGCGAAAAGCGGCGTCCCGGCCTCTTTCTCAGCCTCTGCCACCGAGCCGTATACAGGCAGCTTGTAGCCTGTCCAGCCAGCGTTCACGGGCTCATACACAAACCACGTGTTCGGGCCAAGTGGTGGCCTGAAGTCTGCATCGCTTAGGGTCGGATTAATCTGCAGATGGGTGAACGTCCTCTCGGACGCCGGTATCTTGTCACGATCCTCGACATCCGGATAGGTGATAAAGCGGTACGGCAGGCTCGTTTGCTCATCTAGGAAGACGCGCGTCCCCGTCATGCCACCGTTCCCGTAACTGCCCGATTCCACCACCAGTTCGACAACAGGCTGGCCGTCAATTTCGTGTCGGCCTGCATAACTGTAAATGCCTGACGTTGGCACAAGGTAGTTGGCAAAGGCAAGGTCGCCGGTATCGTCTATCCAATAGCCATTTTGTGCATACTCGTCCGGCAGCGGCCTGAATACATCTTCTTTCATCCAAGACCACGTTCGGTACGCATGTGTGCCGTCGTAGGACGTGATCATGTCGCCCGTGGGTGTGTGCAAAGCTACATAATAGCGCCAGCGCCCTTCTTCAGCGGCCATGTCCACGCCGTCATAGCGCTCGACGGTGCTCTGCCGATTCCAGTATGGGTCGTTTGCAGCGGGTGGCGCATGCCGGGTGCCATCCGGCTCGATCAGCATAAAGACCTGATTTCCGCTGATAGACTTGAGCCCGCGCAGAGCATTTTGCCACTGCTTCAGGGCCGCCTCGGCTTCCGGGCTGCTTCCATTGAGTTCCAACCTGTCGACCCAGTCGCGAGCGTTGGCCAGTTGAGCCGCCCGCTGAGCCGTCGCAGTGGCATCGATTGCCTCCATTGCCTCTGTGGTTTCCTTCGCTCCCGGTATAACCACCGGTACCGCTCCACTTGGCACAGGCTCCGGTAACTTTGCCGCCGTTTCCACAGGCGTGGGCAAAGCCGCTGCCGTGGGGCTTACCGTCGAGATGGGTGTACCACCCTCAGGCCCATTCTGCTGCCCGCAGCCCGCTAGCGCCCCGGCTGCCACGATCACCAGCACCATCGCGAGTAACGAACGCCATTGTCCGCAAACGTTCAACGCACTACCTCCTTGTGTAAGTGTACTATAGCAGTACAACTCCGCTTATGCTTAAACGAACTCCGGCAGAACAGGTGTTGAATGACGAAAGCATAAGGCCCCGCGGCTTCAACCGCCGGGCGCTCTACGGGCACCGTGACGCCTATGATGCAATTTGCACGTGTGGGAAGTTAGGGGCGTGTCGAGGCTGGAGAAGAAGTTATGCGCCACTTCTTCTCCAATGCCCCTGACGTTGGGATTTTCCTTTGCGCTGCTCTTAGCGCTCCGCCGCCGCCAACTTCAGGCTTTCCATGCGCTCGCGGTAGGCGGGGATGGTGGCGATGGGCGGGCGCTCGGCGTCGCGCACGCGGCGCACCTCCAGCGACAGGTGGTCGCGCTCGAAGCGGATCAGCTTCATGCTGCGGTTCACCTCTTCCAGCAGGTTCGTGCGCGCCCTCGCCTGCAACCGCGTCAGCACCACCTGCACGATGGCGAACGCCGTGAGCGACAGGTCGGCCAGCGTGCGGTTGCGGTGGATGCGCTTCTCGAGGTTCACCTGCCCGATGGAATACAGGCCGTAGCGCTCCAGCAGGTCTATCAACAGCCCCGTCTCGACCCCGTAGCCCGAGAAGAAGGGCAGCTGCTCCAGCACCTCGCGCCGCCCGGCATACTCGCCCGCCAGCGGCTGCACCATGCCCGACAGCAGCGGGTAGAACAGGTTGATCAGCGGCCGCACCGTCAGTTCGGTCACGCGCCCGCCGCCCTCGTGCTGCAGGTCGTCGCCCACCTTGATGGGCCGGTGGTAATAACCCTTCACGTAGCCGATGCGCGGCTCGCGCAGCAGCGGGCCTATCAGCCCGTACACGAACTGCGGGTGCATGTTCGCCACGTCGGTGTCCACCCAGGCGATGATGTCGCCCTTGAGGACATGCAGCGACTTCCACAGCGCCTCGCCCTTGCCCGCCAGCGGCTCGCCCGCCTCGGGCAGTATCTCCTGGTGGATGTACACCGGCACGCCCATCTCGGCGGCGATCTCGCGGGTGCGGTCGGTGGAGTTCGAGTCGATCACCACGATCTCGTCCACCAGCGGCACCTGCTCCATCAGCGCCTCTTTCAGGGTCGAGATCACCCCGCCGATGGTCTCTTCCTCGTTCAGCGCGGGCAGGCCG
>DASTEB010000346.1:0-2696 GCA_035710025.1 Chloroflexia bacterium | reverse complement strand
CTGCTCGTGCGTTTGCGGCGCGAGCGGTACGACGCGCTAGCCGTGTTCCACCACTTTACTACGCGCTGGGGCAGCATCAAGTTCCGGACCCTCGCGTTTGCAGCCGGTTCGCCCGTGAGGGCCGGTCTGGACAACGGGCGTGGAGGCTTCCTTACCCTGCACGCGCTCGACCGGGGGTTCGGCGCCGCGCACGAAGTTGACTACTGGCTGTCGGTGGCGGGCCTGCTCGGGGCCGACCCCCGGGCGGGCTACCGGCCCAGCCTACCGGTCACGCAGAGGCACAGAGACGATGCCGCCCGGCTCCTCCAGGACACTGGCAATCGGCATGCCATGACCCCCGCCCCGCTCGTGGCGCTCCACCCCGGCGCGGGACGCTACAGCATGGCCAGGATCTGGCCTGTCGAGCGCTTCGCGCAGGTGGCCCGCGCGCTGGTAGACCGGTACGGCGCGGAAATAGTAATCGTCGGCGGGCCGGACGAAGCCGAGTCTGCCGCCGAGCTTGAGGCGAAGGTCGAGAGGCCGGGCAGGGTACACGCGTTCGCGGGCCGCACCTCAATCCACGTGACCGCCGCGCTGCTGGAGCGGTGCGATCTTTTCGTGGGCAACGACAGCGGCCCTATGCACATGGCGGCGGCGGTGGGCACGCCGGTGGTGGCCGTGTTCGGTCCGTCCAACTGGGGCGCGTGGGGGCCGTACGCCCCGCCGGACGAGCATTCCCCGCACGCGATCGTCAGGCGCGACCTGCCCTGCATGCCTTGCTTCTACCGGGCGCACTCGCTCGGCCTGCGCGAGGGATGCGGGCCGCGCCCCTGCCTTACGGGGCTGGCAGCCGACCCGGTACTCGCGGCCTGTGCGGCGGCGCTCGACCGACTGCAGCCGGGGCGCAACAACGGCAAGGCAGCCGCCTCCACACTCACGAGGTAACACGCCATGCGTCGCATAGCCATCATCGCGGTCTTGCTCGTAGTCGTGATCCTGGTCGCGGGAGTTGCCCTGATCCTGCAGTCGCGCGGCCGCAGCAGTACGGCACAGCCCGTACCCCTGAGCGACTCGGTCACTCGCGCCACGGGCAAGCCCAGGCCCATCTCGGACTACTTCAAGGGCTGCCCGCCCTCGGGCGACGGGGGCGACCCGGTGCTCAACACACTGAAGAACCGAATGGACGAGTCGGTGTGGCAGCCGACCACGGTAGCCGACATCATGTCGCTCGACTGGCCCAAAGCGATAGAGAACCGGCCTCGTTCGCGCTGGTCGAAGGAGGACAAGGCCGATATCGCCGAGCACGAGGGCAGCCCCGTGCAACTGGAGGGCTACTTCGTGTCGGCCAAGCGCATGAGTCCCGAGTCGTGCAACTGCCACTCGACAGAGGATCGCGACTTCCATATCTGGATGGTGGACAACCCCAACGCCGGGCGCGATGTGTCCATCGTGCTGGAGACAACCCCTCGCGTGATGGCCTTCCACCCCGAATGGACCATCCGGCGCATCGGCGACATCGCCCGAGAGCGGCAGAAGGTGCGCGTGAGCGGCTGGTTGATGATGGACCCCGAGCACCCCGACCAGATCGGCAAGACCCGCGGTACCATCTGGGAGATCCACCCTGTGATGCAGATCGAGGTGCTTCTGCTCGGCCGGTGGGTGCCGCTGGACAACGGCTCGACCGGCATCACCTCGGAGTCGGCCGAGGCCCCGGCCAATCTCGCGCCCGTGACCCCGCAGAGCACGGCCACCACCCCGCCCATCAGCGACACCGCCCGTCAGGACAACCAGACCGTGCAGATCACCGACATCTTCTTCGACGGGGTCAGGGGATCGTCTGAGCCTGACGAGTACGTGGAGATCACCAACACCGGGCAGGAGCCTGTCGATATCACCGACTGGGAGCTGCAGGACACCACCGGCACGCAGGAGTACAAGTGGGAGAGCTTCACCCTGCAGCCGGGGCAGAAGATAAGGGTGTACACCAACGAAACTCACCCCGAATCGGGCGGGTTCTCTTTCGGCTCGGGCAGCGCGCTGTGGCGCAACTCGGGCGATCTGGCCGAGCTATACGACTCGGACGCGCAGCTTGTGTCGAGGTACGAGTATGGGCAACAGCGATAATAAGCCCGCGGGCGCGGGAGCGGACCGCCCGACCGGCGGCGCGAGGGCGTACCGCACGCCGTCCCGCCCCGAGGATGACGCCCCGAAAGAGAGAGAGCGCGGGATGTCCTCGGTGGCGATGCGAGCGCGCAAGGCCAGGCGAGAGCCGGAGCGCGAGAGCAAACGCGGTCGGCGGGCAGAGAAGAAGCCCGCCGCGGACGAGAAGCGCGACGAGGGCGAGCAGACCATCCGCAAGGGCATCTACCTGTCCGCGCTGATCTGGGTGGAGGGGGATTGGCCCGCCGCCCGCGACTTCGCCACGCCCGCCAAAGCCGCCGCGAGGGACGCGCTGGAGGCCGCATTCGAGGGCGAGCACGACGGCCTCACGCTGCGGCTAAAGAACCTTGAGGTTCGCACCGACGTGGAAGAGGCCGACGGCGAGGCCGGGGCCGAAGGCGAGCAGAAGGAAGAGGAGAAGTTCGAGTTCTAATCGGGCCACACACATCGCCAGGCGTGATTACAGGTTTGCCCGGGTAATTGACCACCCGGGCAAGTTGCTTCCGGCCGCAGCAAACAGGCAACGTCTCATTAGATCGCGCCCATGCCGGCGAACC
>DASTEB010000345.1:0-8385 GCA_035710025.1 Chloroflexia bacterium | reverse complement strand
CCGCCCAGGTGAAGAAGAGCCGCCGCCACGCGCCCGAACGCAACGCGAGCAGCGCGTACAGACCGCCGGCCACCGTTGCCATGATGTATAGGTCGGAGCGGAAGTACACCGCCAGCGACAGCAGCGCGCCGCTCGCCGCCATGCCGCCCACGGGCGTGCCGAGCCATGCCCGCAGGCGCTTCCACCACCCGGCGCTATGCTCGGCTTGGACCTGCCCGTTCGAAAGGGCTGTTACTCCATATGCCGCGAACACCAGGCTGAGCGCGACGAGCATGGCCGACAGGGTGTGCTCGAAGAAGAGCAGGGCGTAGATGGCGAGGGGCGTCGCCAGCCCCAACAGCAGGATGGAGAGCCGCGAAAGGCGGCGAGGCACGCCAACCGAGCGCGCCAGTAGGTAAGTCGCCCAGCACGCGCCCAGGCCCGCGAGGAACGGCACCACGTACAGCCCCCAGAAGCCCATCACCTTCCACGGTATACGCGTCATCAGCGCGAGGAAGATGGGCCACTGCAAGTAGATGCGGTCCTGCCCGTCCACGTAATAATACCGCTCGCGGAAGGGTACGAAGTCAAGCCCGGGGTCCAGGGGACGCGCCGGGTAGTTGATCGAGTAGTCGAGGCCGCCGGGGGTGATGCGCAGGTTGCGCACCTGCAGGTACTTGGCCCCGGTGTCGTGGTGGGTCAGCGCCTCGGGCGGCGCGATCACGAGCGCG
Organism: Chloroflexia bacterium; assembly: GCA_035710025.1. Taxonomy (GTDB): domain Bacteria; phylum Chloroflexota; class Chloroflexia; order QHBQ01; family JADMIH01; genus JADMIH01. Next base: position 7,675 of record DASTEB010000345.1, on the reverse strand, counting down.
AGGAGATACGCCAGCGCCAGCAGCGCGATGAGCGTTGGCGGGCGAAGCAGGTAGGCCAGGCGTGATGCGCCGGTTGAGGCGCGGGCGGGAGCGGGCGCGGCGTGCGAGCGCGAGAATAGTGAGATCATCCGCTGTCAGCGCGCTTCAGCCCGCGCGGCGCTCACTCCTCGCGACCGGCAGTGACGAACTCTTCAAGCTGCTTGAAGGCGCGCTCGGCGCTGGGCCAGCGCACGGTGTAGCGGCTCTCGCGCCCCTTGCCCGCGATCTCCAGGCGGATCAGGCCCGCCACGCGCAGCTCGCGTATGTGGTGCGATACTGTGGGCAGGCTCAGCTTCAGCTCGATGGCCAGCGACTGGGGAGACCGCGGCTCGGTGGCGAGCAGCCTTAGCAGGCGCAATCGTGTGGGGTCGCCCAGGGCGCGCAGCACGAGCAGCGCATCGTCGGGCACCGACTCGCCGGGCACGAGGCGGTAGCCGGGCGGGTGCGCTCCCCACGTGAAGAAAAGCTCCCGGTCGGCAGGCTCGAAGCGCATCGAGAAGGGGTGCAGCCAGATCGAGGGCACCAGCACGAGCCGCTTGAGGTCGAGCTCGGGGCTGATGGTCACGCCGTTGGACAGCTTCTCGATGAGGTCGGGCACGGACATAGAGCGCGACAGCTTCTGACCCTGCTCCAGCATCTTCTCGAGCACGGGGCGGGCGCGCTTCTCCTCTTCGGAGAAGAACACGGCCTGGTACTCGCGCAGCAGAGCGAGCCAGCGCTTCTTGGTGTTGGCCGGGTCGGCTACGTCGGAGAAGAAGCGGCGCACCTCGGCGGCGGTTGGCGGTACGCGGCCGCCCTGCACTATCAGGTGGCGGTACTCCTCCACGTCCGTGTCGCTCACGGGCTTGCGGTTGACGCCCTTGTTGATCAGCCGCTCGAGGTTGTCGTTGCCCACCAGGGGAAGGTGTGCGCGCTGGGTGAACTCGTCGTCGGGGATGGCCTGCACGCGGTCGAGGAAACGCTCGACCGTCTTGGGCTGGTCCATTTCAAGCACGAGGTGCAGCGGCGAGTACGCCAGGTAGCCGAAGGGCGGGCTGAATAGAGCCTTGAGGTCGGCCTGGGCCGGGCCGGAGAGACGCTTGCGCACGCCCGCCGCCCAGGGCGCGGGCACGCCGTGCTCTTTGGGCCGGAGGATGGTATGCAGGCTGTAGATGGCCTCGTAGGCCGTGCCGTAGTCCCATTCGAGCGCCTGCTTGAGGGGATCGGCGGCAACGCCGGCAGCGCTCTCTTTAGAGGAGTCCCTGCCGTTGGCGGTCGTTTCCGTGCGGGTTGTGCGGGCCATGCTGCACCTCACTTTAGCGAAAAGCTGCTCCAGGCCACCCTGCGGAGATGCCTGTACGGATTATATACGAACCCGCCAATAAGGCAATATGCGAGTCGCTAGGGGGCTATGCTGCCCGCCCGGGCGAACGACTCGGCGGTGCGCACGCGCTCCGACACCGGGGGGTGGCTGTAGAAGAGGAAGCGCACCCACGCCGGAGGGTCGGCGTCGGACAGGTTCTGGTCGGCCAGCTTGAGCATCACCGAGCGGTAGGCCGCGCCGTTGCCCGTGGTGCGCAGGGCGTACAGGTCGGCGGCCCGCTCGCGCCGGCGCGACATGAAGTTGGCCGCGGGCATCGTGATCAGCCCCACCACGCCCATCGCCAGCACGAACAGGGGCAGCGCGGCCACGTCGTCAATCCCCCGGAACCCGAACACCCCCACGCCCCAGCGCATGAGCACCGAGGCCGCCCACATGCTCGCCGTGATCACCACCGCCTCGGCCGCGAGGGCGCGCAGGATGTCGCGGTGTACGTGGTGGGCCAGCTCGTGCGCCATCACCGTCTCGATCTCGTCGTGCGTGTACCCCGAGAGGAGCGTGTCACCCAGGATGATGCGCCGTGTGCGTCCCAGCCCGGCCAGCATGGCGTTGGCGGTGGGCGTCTTGCTGCTCATGTCCATCACGTACACCCCGCGCACGCGCGCGCCCGCCCGTTCGGCCAGCGCGGTCAGGCGGCGCACAAGCTCAGGCTCGTCCAGCGGGCGGAACCTGTAGAACAGCGGCATGAGCAGCACGGGCGCAAGCTGGGCCATCGCCACGGTGAACAGCCACAGCAGCGCCGCCATGATGAGCCACCACCAGTCGGGCGCGGCCCGAAGCACGAAGTACAGCACCTCAAGACCCGCGATGCCGATAACCCCGGCGATAGCCAGGCTCTTGAGCGTGTCGGCCGCCCACCCGCGCAGCGTCTGCGTGAGCAGGCCGTAGCGGCGGGGCAGAGTGTAACCCGCGTAGACGTCGAGGGGCAGGGACAGCAGCCAGAACGCCCCTCCGAGCACCACCCCGTACAGCGCTACCACCGCCCACGGCTCGCGGCTGATGCTCTCGGCCCGGTCGCGCAGGGCGGCCGACGCGCCCGTCACCAGGAACAGCACGAGCGCCAGCGCGCCCAGCCCAAGCTCGACGAAAAAGAGGCGGCGCTGGATGCCCGCGTACTCACGAGCCTTGCGCTGCCTCTCGGGGTCGAACGTGTCCGTGGACCTGTCTTCCGTTTGCATGGTCTGGGGAGTGAAGCCCGGTGCACCATTACCGCGCACCCGGCCTGTCAGTCGTCCTCCTCGCCTTCTTCATCCTCGCCTTCATCGTCCCCTTCATCCTCGTCGTCTTCGTCCTCGTCCTCGTCCTCGTCCTCGTCATCCTCGTCGTCCGAGCCGGGCACGTGCTCGCCCGAGGCAATAGCCGCCAGGGTCGCCTCGACCTCCCATGCCTGCTCGCCGGCCGCCCGCCAATCGGCTACCCAGGCGCGCTGCACGACAAGCACGTCGTCCTCGCTCTCCGCGCCTTCGAGCACCATGCCGATAGCCTCGCGCGAGTACCACTTGATGCTGCCCGTCAGCTCTTCGCCGTTCTCCAGCCTGAGCGTTACGGGGCGGTTTTCCCTCACCTTCTGCTCGAGGAAGAAAGTCAGCCGCTTGCGGTAAGCTTCGCGCCGCGACGTAAGCGCCTCGATGGGCACGCCGAAGTACGTCGCCAGCATATCGAGCATGGCGTCGTCGTCGCCCATGCGCCGGTGCTTGACCTCGAGCAGGTGGACGTCGCGGGCAGGCACGCCGCTGCCCTCGGCGATCTCCCAGGGGGTGAGGCCGCCCTTCAGCGCCCGCTGGTACTTGATGAAGTCGCTCAGGCTCATCGGGTAAACACTCCGTGTGGGCTAGACCCCGCGGTCCTTGTCTATCCGGTCGATCTCGGGCGTGACCGGCTCGCCCACGCGGTCGGAGCCGATGTCGGCGCCGACGGGCTGAGCGGCGTCGTCGCGGGCGTGGTCGTGGGCTTCGGCCTGTGCCGCGGCCTTCGCCTTTGCCGACGAGCGGGCCCGAGGCTTGGCCCCGGCCCTGGGAGCTTCCTCGGCGGGACGCTCCGACGGCGCGCCGCGCCTGTAGTACGCGATCGCCAGCTTGCGCAGCACCATCTCGTCTCCATCGCCGTGGGGCTTGACTGTGATGGTGTAGGGGGTGAAGTCCGCGATCACTCCCTCGAATTGCTCGCCGTTGAACAGCTTGAACGTGAAGTAGGCCCCGGCCTCCTGCATGGCGCGCAGGTAGGCGGCCTCCTGGTCCTCGCGCCCCTCGGGCCATTGCCCGTAGGCCGCCTTGCGGGCGGGCGCAAGCTCCTCGACCATGGCGCGGGCGCGCTTGATCCACTCCTTGGCCTCGGGGCGGTTCATGTCGGTGATCTTCTTGCCGATGCGCTGCTCAAGCTGATCTAACTCGATATCGAGCTTGGCTGCGAGGCGGCGCAACTCGTCAAGCTGGCCCTCGCTGATGGGGCTGGGCGGAGGCGGAGCAGGCCGCGAGCGTCTCGGCCCGCCGGGGGGCGGCTGGGGCGAGCGCTGGGCGCGGGGCTGCTCGTACCTGGGCACGGGCGCGCCACCGTGTTGCCCCCCGTACGTGGGCTGCTCGGGGCGGGCGGGCGCGGGGCCCGGAGGCGGGGCCTGAGGCCTGGGCGCCGGTGCTTGCGGGGGCGCGGCCGTGGGTGCCTGCGGCGGCCGGGCGACCTGCTGGGATTGCTGTGGCGGCTGGGCAGGACGGGGCTGGCCTCCCTGGGCAGGAGCGGATGGGGGTGGGGCGCTGCCCGGCGGGGGCATGAGGTCCTCGATGCCCACCCACAGGGCTTTGGCAAGCAGCTTTGCGTGGGCCAGGGTTATTACCTGGCGTCCGTCCTCGTAGTCGGCGATGAGCCGCGAGGGTATGCTCGCCTTAGCTGCCAGTTGAGAGACGCTCAGGCCTTTTCTCTCGCGAATGTTGCGAAGCATGCTCATATTGGTTCAACTCCTACCGGGGAAAGCGCTCCATGCATATATTCGTCCCGGCGGTACACTCGGGGCGCAGTGGCCTGCGCTGTCCGAACAGGGGCGGACCCTACTATTATACGCAACTTGTCCCCTGCTCGTCTTGCCGCGCAGCCCCGTACGTCGCGGCAAGCTCTCATCAGTGAGCCTTTCGGTTACACCGGATGCTATATCAATACAACCGGAGCGGCGCATTAGTTTACCGGACGCACGCCTACGCCGGGCGATTGCCTGCCCCGGCTTCCGCACCCGCGGCTGCAGCCGCGCGCTCGGCGTTGCGCGAACCCAGCGCCTGCTGGACCGCCTGCACCTCCTCCTCCGAGAGGGAGAGGGGCGATGCGCCTCCCTTGACCGGCTTGGCGTAGATACGCGTGAGCGATCGGTTGTGCAGGCTGCTGAACACCACGCCGTCGCCGTGCTGGTCAAGCAGGGCGATGGCGAAGCTCTGGTCGCCGCCGGTATCCTGGAAGGGGTTGTAGCGGACGAGGCCGACGTGCTGCACGCTACGGGCGAGGCGCTGTTCGATGGAGGCGGCCTGGGCGGTGAGCGAGTCGATGGCAGCGCGGTTGCGCTCGATCTGCTCGCCCTGGCTCGCGATGACCTCGCCCAGCGTCATGGCGACCGAGGTGGGACCTGACGAGCCGCGCATGAGAGCGCGATAGCGCCGTTCGATCCGGCCCAGGCGGACGGTCTGAACAGCGACGAGCACACCGAGTACAACGGCCAGCCCGAGGGCAACCCAGGCCACGATTTCGCCTAACGCCATAGACGCGCAAGCTCCAAGGGATACCTGTACAAGTAGCCCCGATTCTATCCGAGGGCCCGCGGTCTGTCAATCCGCCATAGGTAGGGGGTCAGTGGTCAGTGGGCGGTGACGAGTAGGCAGTAGGCAGTGGGCAGTAGGCAGTGGGCAGTGGGCATGAGCGAAGCGGGGGCGGCAGTGGGCAGTGGTGGCGGTAGTTGTGTTGTGGGGTCCCTGCGGAGAAATCCCAACGTTGGGGGCGTTGCAGAAGAAGTGAGAAGCCTCTTCTTCTGCAGCCTCTACACGCCCCCAACTTCCCCCGCTATCCCAACTGGCGGCCGTGCCGGGGAGGGCCGACCTCGGCTGCATGGCGACTGATACCCCGCGAGATGCGGCTGGCACGGCTGCAGAACTCCCCGGCGGGGATGTGCGTGCGGTGGATGACGCCACGGCGCGCCACGCCCGCGGATTTATCCGCCGGGCGTTCTCTCCGCGCCGCATCGTTCGGGATCATTACCTCATCAGGTTGTTCGTTCTCGTTACCCGCCGGTCGGTGTTGGCCGGTGGACAGCGGCCACGGCTACCACGCTGCACCACGCCTGCAGGGTGAGGATGTTAGGCAAGTTTGACATGTTTGACAGGGTATGTGCTGAAGAAGAAGATGTTGTTAACAATTCCCCTTAAATAAGAGTGATTCTTCTTCTTCTACAGGCTACCATGCCCCTAACATTCCCCGCGTGGGCGTGAATGTGAGGGGGCGGGGCAAGAGTGGGCACAGCGGAGCAGGGGCAGTGTGCTGCAGAAGAAGAAGTCAGATACCCCCTTAAATAAGAGTGATTCTTCTTCTTCTTCTACAGGCCACTATGACCCCAACATGCCCCACCAGGCACCGTGCAGGCGTGCAAGCGAGGAACCTTAATGCTCCCCATCCGTCAAACCGCACGTTCCCTTCCTGGATGTACCGGCGTATCGCAGCGCCATGGCGCACGTGACCGTGCGCTCCTGCGCACGCGGTGGATGCTCGGCTGCCCAACGATCAAGTTCACCCGCCTCGGCCGAAGGGAGCGGTCGGGTGGAACGACATGTCAGGCGGCCCCCAGTTTCGTCGCCACGAGCCACGAAGCCCTTCTGCTACCTTCTCGGCTCATACCTCATCGCCACCGCCCCCGAGCCGAACTCCAGCCGGCTCACGAGCTTCAAGTCGACATACTTCGATAGCCCCGCGAACAACGTCGGCCCATGGCCTGCTAGCCTGGGATGCACCACGAATTCGTACTCATCGATCAATCCCAGTTCCGCCAACGCCATCGGGAGCTTCACGCCTCCCGTGAACAGCCCCTTACCCGACTCCTGCTTGAGCTGCTGAACGGCCTTCCCCAGGTCCCCGCGCACGAGTTCCGCGTTCCAATCGACCCGGTCCAGGGTGCTCGACACGACGTACTTCTTCGCCGCGTCAATCGTCCGGCGGAAGGGTTCCGTCCAATCGGGCATCTCTTCAGGCTTCTCGCCCGTCTGCGCCGGCGCCCGCCACGCAGCCTCCATCATTTCATAGGTCACCCGGCCAAAAAGGAGGCCATCGGCCCGGTTGAGGTTCTCGACAGCGTGACGATGCAGCTCTTCGTCTGCGGGAATCGCACGATGGTCGCAGCACCCGTCCAACGTGACGTTGATGGAATATCGAAGTGGTCGCATTGCGTAAGCCTTCCTCATGTAGTGATAGGGCCGCGCTTTACTCGTAAAACTCCGGCGCCTTCTTGAGTGTTTCCCACTGCCCCTGGTCATGGCCGAAAATCACCAGCCCGATATGCTCCCGTTCGACCAGATCAAGCAGCTTAATCGTACTGGCGCGGATCGCTTCGGCGTCCGGGTCGCTGCCGTCGTCCTGCTCGTCACGGGTAAAGCCCTCGCCGAAGGGCACAGCGTCAACCGGCAACAAAATCGCCCCCGTTTTGGGCAGCCGCACCAGCACCGATTGATGCCCCGGCACATGCCCGCTCGTCTCGATCAGCTCCAGCCCCGGCAGCAGTTCCGTGTCCCCGTCCACCAGCCGAATGCGCTCCATTGGCTGATCCCATTGGGGTCGATTGGCAGCAAAACGTGGGTTGCTCGCCGCATCCAGGTGATGCACACGCTGAACAACATATTGCGCCTTCGTGAATGCCGCGTGCCTTCCGGCATGGTCGATATCATAATGCGTCGAAATGACTGTATCAATATCGTCCGGTTCTAAGCCGATGCTCGCCAACTGCTCGATAACGTCCTGCCCATTCTCGAACTCCGTTTCTCCTTCAGGCATAATCTCCGGTAGACCACTGTCAATCAGGATATTTTCGCCGTCACCTGTTTGCACCAGATAGCACACAATCGGAATCTCATAAAGCGGCATCAACCCGACTTGCATCAGATATAAACGCTGCGGAGCATTTTGGCTCAAAATCATCTCCTTACTGTCTTAATGGTGGTCTGACGCATGAAGCGGAAGTATAGAACACGCGGGGCGCGTTGTGCCAACAGGCACGCCGCTCCCGCTTCGCTCATGCCCACTCGTCACTCGTCACTCATCACT
>DASTEB010000344.1:0-3216 GCA_035710025.1 Chloroflexia bacterium | reverse complement strand
GATGATCGTGGCTATCGCCGCGGGGCAAATGCCCACCTTCGGGTTCAACCCGTTCGTGGCCGTCGAGACGATGACCACCTACATCGTGCAGGTGAGCCTGGGCGACACGCCCGCCGGGTCGCTGGCCTACAAGACGATATTCGCCGTCGGCACGACCCTGTTCGTAATGACCTTCATCATGAACATGTTCAGCCAGTGGTTCGTGCGCAAGTTCCGCGAGGTGTACGACTGATGAGCGCGGGAGAGATGCTAGGCGGGCAGGCGCCCGCACGCCCCGAGAGCCTGTTCCGGCCCAACATGGCTGCGCGCCGGGCGCGAGGTTACATATTCTCGGGCCTGGGCATGCTGAGCATACTGATCGGGCTGGGCGTGCTGGTTGTGCTGTTCGGTGACGTGCTGCTGCGCGGGCTACCCTGGCTCGATGCGCAGTTCCTCAACAGCTTCGACTCGCGCTTCGCCGAGCGGGCGGGCATCAAGGCCGCGCTGTACGGCACGGCCTACATGATGTTCTTCACAATCCTGTTCTCGCTGCCGGTGGGCGTGATGTCCGCGATCTACCTCGAGGAGTACGCGGCCGACACGAAGGTGAACCGCTTCATCGAGGTGAACATCTCCAACCTGGCGGGCGTGCCGTCGATCATCTACGGCCTGCTGGGGCTGCAGGTGTTCGTGCGCTGGTTCGCGCTGGAGCGCAGCGTGGTCGCGGGGTCGCTCACCATGGCGCTGCTGGTACTGCCGGTGATCATCGTAGCGTCGCGCGAGGCCATCCGGGCGGTGCCCTCCAGCATCAGGGACGCATCGTACGCGGTGGGCGCGACGCGCTGGCAGACCATCCGGCACCACGTGCTGCCCAACGCCTTCGCGGGCATCCTGACGGGCAACATCCTTGCGGCGTCGAGGGCCATCGGCGAGACAGCCCCCCTCATCACCATCGGCGCGCTCACGTTCGTGCTGTTCACCCCGAACGGGCCGATGGACACGTTCACCGTGCTGCCCATCGTGATATTCAACTGGACGTCCAAGGCGCAGACCGAGTTCCACGACCTGGCGGCCGCGGGCATCATCGTGCTGCTCGCGGTGCTGCTGCTGATGAATTCTGTGGCCGTATTCTTGCGCTACAGGCTGAGGAAGAAGTATACCAACTGATGGCCCGGCCAGGGAGACCGGAGGACATGATAGCTTTGAACGACACAAGAGACACTACTACCACGACGCAGGCACACGCCGCGCTCTCTTCGCCCGACGGCAGGACCGAGACGACCTACCACGAGATAGAGGAGCAGCGCACCTCGGTCGAGGTGCGCGACTTGAGCCTGTGGTACGGCGCGCAGCGCGCGCTGACCGACGTGTCGCTCAAGTTCCCCGAGAAGAAGGTGACGGCGCTCATCGGGCCGTCAGGCTGCGGGAAGAGCACGCTGCTGCGCTCGATCAACCGGATGAACGACCTCATCAAGGGGGTGCGGATCCAGGGGAGCGTGCTGCTCGAAGGGCACGACGTCTACGCGAAGGGCGTGGACCCGGTCGAGGTAAGGCGGCGGGTCGGCATGGTGTTCCAGAAGCCCAACCCCTTCCCGCGCTCGATCAAGGAGAACATCCTGTACGGGGCGAAGATCAACGGCTACAGGGGCAACTACGACGACCTGGTCGAGTGGTCGCTGCGCAAGTCGGCGCTGTGGAACGAGGTGAAGGACGACCTGAACAAGAGCGGGCTGGCCCTTTCGGGCGGGCAACAGCAGCGACTGTGCATCGCCCGCGCCATTGCCCTGCAGCCCGACGTGCTGCTGATGGACGAGCCTGCCTCGGCGCTCGACCCGATCTCTACGCTGAAAATTGAAGACCTCATGACCGAGCTTGTAAAGGACTATACTATCATCATCGTGACGCACAACATGCAGCAGGCGGCCCGCGTGTCGGATTACACCGGGTTCATGCTGTCGGACGACAGCATAAAGGGTCAGCTAGTGGAGTTCGGGCCGTCCGCCGAGTTGTTTTCGACGCCAAAGGACCAGCGCACCGAAGCATATATCACGGGCCGGTTCGGATAAAAGGTAAGGGAAAGGGATAGGAGGCGGCAACGATGCCCAGGGAACATTTCCAGCACGAGCTGGAGCAGGTGCAGGAGTCGATGCTCGTGATGGCGAGCATGGTGTCGAAGGCGATCGAGCGGTCGGTGGTGGCGCTGAAGCAGCGCGACGAGAGGCTGGCGCACGAGGTAATCGCGGACGACGTGAAGATCAACCAGCAGCGGTTCGGGATCGAGGAGCAGTGCCTGCACCTGATAGTGACCCAGCAGCCTATGGCCTCGGACCTGCGGGTGATCGTGGCGGTGCTGCACATCATCACCGACCTGGAGCGCATGGGCGACCACGCCGAAGGGATCGCCAAGATCGCGCTGATGGAGGCGGGCACGCCGCCCCTCAAACCGCTGATCGACATCCCGCGCATGGACGAGATATGCCGCGATATGCTGGCACAGGCGATGGATGCCTACGTGGCGCGGGACACAGCGGCGGCGCGGCAGATCGCGCAGGACGACGACAAGGTAGACGTGCTGTACGACCAGGTGTACCGCGAGCTGCTCACCTTCATGATGGCCGACCCGCATACCATCACGCAGGCCACGCACCTGCTGTGGGTGGCACACAATCTCGAGCGCATCGCCGACCGCGTGACCAACATCTGCGAGCGGGTGGTATTCCTCACGACGGGGCGGATGGACGAGATCAACGTGTCGAAGTATTAGAGCGGTCAGTGGCCAGTGGCCGGTGGCCAGTAAGCCGTCACACGTCACACGACATGCGTTAAACGTCACGGGGCGGGATGCATTCAGGCGCCACTAACCGAGCCAGCGCAGACGAGCGGCAAAGATCAGACCGGCGAGTATGCCCCAGGTAGGCCGCAACTACTCGCCCTGGCCCGCGCAGGCGGGCTTACGTGCAGAGCGCGCCGTGGTAGGTCGCCATACTCAATAAGCCCCGAATCAAGCCCGCTTCGCGGGCGACAGAACTTAGCGCCGGGCTTGCGCCCGGCGAATGCCGCCCCCGATTTTCACTCCAAGCCCGCGAAGCGGGCGGCATACCGCGCCGAGGGCATAAGCCCAAGGGTACCACGCCACTGCGAAGTTTACACCGTGTAACATCGCCCCAGGCGTGAGCCTTGGGCTACTTAATACCGCCCGCTTCGCGGGCTTGCCTGGGGCGCTCGGGGAGGTAGCGG
>DASTEB010000343.1:0-4459 GCA_035710025.1 Chloroflexia bacterium | reverse complement strand
GGCACCTCGTGGGCCTTGACTACGCGCACGTTCGCCGTCTCGCTCACGGCGTCGGCAATCACCACGTCGTGCGGGAGCATCAGCTTTACGTCCCGTAAGCCCGCCAGGCCTGCAAGCTCCTCGGCGTCTTTCAAGCGGTCAGGCTCAACCAGAGACGCGCCGACCTCGTGGCCCAGCGCCTTGAGGAACGTGTTCGCCATGGCGCCGCCGATGATCAGCGTGTCAACCTTGTTCAGCAGGTTTGTGACCACCCCGATCTTGTCCGACACCTTGGCCCCGCCCAGGATCGCCACGAACGGCCGCTCGGGCTCCTCCAGGGCCTTGCCCATGATGCCGATCTCGCGCTCCATCAGGAAGCCCGACACCGCCGGGAGGTGGTGGGCCACTCCCGCGGTCGAGGCGTGGGCCCTGTGCGCCGAGCCGAACGCGTCGTTCACGTACACGTCGGCCAGGCTCGCCAGGGTCTGGGCGAACTCTACGTCGTTCGCCTCCTCCTCGGGCTGGAAGCGAAGGTTTTCGAGCACGAGCACCTCGCCCGGCTGCAGGCTCTGGGCCATGTCCCGGGCCTCATAACCGATCGTGTCGTTGGCGAACTTGACCGTAACGCCGTCGCCCAGAAGCTCCTGCAGCCTCGCTACCGTGGGCTTGAGGCTGTACTTTGCCTCCGGCCCCTTCTTGGGGCGCCCCAGGTGTGACATGAGAATCACGGCCGCGCCGTTCTCGAGGAGATACTGGATAGTGGGCAGTGACGCCCTGATGCGCGTGTCGTCGGTGATCCGCAGGTTCTCGTCGAGGGGGACGTTGAAATCGACGCGGACCAGCACCTTACGCCCCGTCACGTCCACGTCACGTACGGAAAGCTTGTTCATCTACGGCTCCTATCTGCCGCCCGCCGCGTACGCCGCTGCCGTGTAAGGTACGCCGGGCGATGTATTTACTGTGTGCCCTTTTCGGCCATGTAATTGGTCAGGTCGGCAACACGGCAGGCGTAGCCCCACTCGTTGTCGTACCAGGCTATCACCTTGACCAGGTTGTCGCCGATTACCATGGTTGACAGGCCGTCCACTATCGAGGAGTGCGGGTCGCCCTTGAAGTCCATGCTGACCAGCGGCTCCTCGGTGTAGTCCATGATATCTACAAGCTCGTTTTCGCTCGCCTCGATCAGCGCGCCATTCACGTCCTGCACGGTGGCGTTACGCTCGATCTGCGCCACGAAGTCGATGATCGACACGGTCGGCGTAGGCACGCGCAGCGCGAAGCCGTCGAACTTGCCCTTCAGCTCGGGTATGACGAGTGCGACAGCCTTGGCCGCCCCGGTGGTGGTCGGGATGATATTGAGCGCGGCGGCCCTCGCCCGGCGCAGGTCCTTGTGAGGGTAATCGAGGATCACCTGGTCGTTGGTGTACGAGTGTACCGTGGTGACCAGCCCCTTGACGATGCCGAACCGCTCTAGGATGACCTTCGCGACGGGCGCGAGGCAGTTGGTGGTGCAAGAAGCGTTCGAAATGATGTTGTGCTCGCGGGGGTCGTAGGCCTCGTGGTTCACGCCCATCACGACTGTGATGTCCTCGCCCTTGGCGGGCGCGGTGATTATAACCTTCTTCGCGCCGCCGTCGATGTGCAGCCGGGCCTTCTCGCCGCTGGTGAACACGCCTGTCGACTCGATCACGATCTCGGCGCCCAGGTCGCCCCAGGGCAGTTTGGCGGGGTCGCGCTCGGCCATGGCGCGGATCTCCTGCCCGTCCACCACGATCGTGTCCTCGGTCGCCTCGACGCTGCCGTCGAAGGGCCCGTAGTTGCTGTCGTACATCAGCAGGTGGGCTAGCGTGTGGTTGTCGGTGAGGTCGTTGACCCCGACTACCTCGATCTCGTCCGAGTAGTAGTCGCGCAGGGCCTTGAATACCTGCCGCCCGATGCGGCCGAACCCGTTGATGCCAACCTTCATCACCATTTCGCTGCTCCTTTCGAACGTCGTCGTTCCAGCGCGGTCGCGCCTGGTCAGGTTATGACACCTTCGTCGTTTCGTGTTCCACTTCGGGCGCCTCCGCCCCTTCCACCTCCGCCTCCTGCCAATCGAAGCGGCGCTCGCGCTGGCGGACGCGGCCGGGCGCTCCCCCGCCGCCGCGGTTCTCGTACAGCCTCATGACGGCGTCGGCCAGCTTCTGGGGGTCGTGCCGCAGGGGGTTGTCGTCGCGCACCACGTCGGCGGGCACGAACTCTATCCGCGAGAATCGTGCCGCGGCCTGCTGGTCAAGCCTTACCATCGACACCTTCCACTCGGGCTTGATGTCTCTCTCGCCCGAGTAGTTCGAGTTGTAGATCACGTAGTCGAACAGGCCCGGGCCGATGTGGTTGTGCAGGGCGCGCACGTGCTCCACCGCGCCGAAGCCGTCGGTCTCGCCCGGCTGCGTGGCGACGTTGCACACGTACACCTTCACCGCAGTGGGGTTGGCCTTCACCGCACGAGCGATATCCTCCACGAGAAGAGGCGGCATGATGCTGGTGAACAACGATCCCGGCCCCAGCACGATGATATCTGCCGCATAAATCTCGGACATCGCTTCGGGGTAGCCGGGGGCGTGAGGCGGTTGCATGAACACGCGCTTGAGCGGCACGGGCGTGCGCGGGATGACCGACTCGCCCCGCACGATCTCGCCGTTCTGCAGTTCTGCGTAAAGCTCGATGTTCTCCAGGGACGAGGGCAGCACTTTGCCTCGCACGGCCAGCACCCGCGACGACTCGCGGATGGCGTGCTCGAAGCTGCCTGTCACCTGCGACATGGCGACCAGGAAGAGGTTGCCGAACGAATGGCCCTCAAGGTCGCCCGCTCCCTCGAAGCGGAACTGGAATAGCTCGGCCATGAGAGGCTCGACCTCGGACAGGGCCACGAGGTTGTTACGGAAGTCGCCGGGGGGTAGTATCCCGAGGTCGCGGCGCAGCCTGCCAGACGAGCCGCCGTCGTCCACTACGTTGACCACGGCGCTGATATTGTCGGTCACCAGTTTGAGGCCGCGAAGCAGCGTGGGCATGCCCGTCCCGCCGCCGATGGCCACGATGCGAGGCCCCTCGGCGCGGCGGGCGGCGCGCATCGGAGCGAGCACAGGGTTGCTCATGGGGCGACCGCGCGCCGCGGCCTTCTGCACTGCCCGCGTGATGCCCCAACCGCCTGCAGTCAGCAGACCTAAGCCGATCAGCGCGACGAGCGCCTCGCGCCAGGGGTGGGGGATAAACTGGAGGGTTGCGTAATAGAGGAAGGTCGTGCCGGTCTGGTCAACGATGTACTGGCGGTACAGGTTGGTCACGCCCATCGCGAGGCCAAGCCCGATCAGGGCTACCCCCAGCGCGAGCACAATAGCCCAGCGCCGGAACCCGTAACCACTGGGAAACCATCTTTCCACCGGCGCGTTGCTCCTCCCACATCCAAAGGTTGGCGGACGCGACACCGGCGGTCGAGGCCGTTGGCCGGGAGGCGGCGACGCGAGTCCGTCAACATTATACCGGACGCGCCGCCTGCGCTACAACGACATCCGGACGCCCGCCGCGCTCGCGGGGAGAGCCGCACGTACGTAGGCCGCGACTTCCTCGGCTGCGAGGTCGTCGGCGTTCCACGCGCCCAGGGGCACGTAGCGCACGCCCGTCGCGGCGATTACCGGGTCAACCTGGGCGGGGATGTCGAAAAGGGTGTTGATGCCCTCGGCCGGGAACGACGCGGGGGCGCAATACACCACTCTGCACCCGGCGTTCGCCAGCGACTGCAGCGCCTCGGCCGCCGTGGGTGAGTGGCGCAGCCACCCGATGGCAATGCGCGACTCGTCAAAACCGACTCGCACCGCGGCGTCCCGCACGCGCCTGAGGAAGCTCGACTCCTGCGTGAAGCGGGCCACCGACGACTGGCCCCCCTGGAAGTGGCCGCGGCCGACCAGCAGCAGACCCGCCCCCTCCGCGTCGGGGGACTGGGACGACAAGGCCTCAAGCAGCCTGCGCACGTATAGCTGCGGCAACAAGTGGGAGTCGGTGAGCGGCGCGGTATGGTGCAGCCGTATCCCGTAGCGGTCGAGGTTGATGCCCTCGAGCATGTCGCCCGCCTGCACCGGGTCGGGCGGGTCAGTGACGCGCACGTGCGCCACCACGATCTCGCGGAACCCGTCCTCCACGGCCCGCGAGACTACCTCTGCGAGCGTGGGCGAGTCGGTATAGAAGGCGGGCATGACCACGAAGTGGGAGCTGAGCCGCGATTGAACCTTGTTGGCAAGCTCGATGTGGGAATCTCTGTACGGGGTCTGGCCCGTGATCGCGTACTTGGTCCGGATGTCGCGCATGTAAAAGGGGCGCAGTAGAAGGGGCGGCACGTCGTGTGGATCGTCGGCCAGCTCGAGGCGGCGCGCGGTGGAGCGCGTGTCGTACTCGGGCGGCTCGCCCGGTGCGTACAGGATCACCGCGACGCGGTCCTGCTCGAGCC
>DASTEB010000342.1:0-3956 GCA_035710025.1 Chloroflexia bacterium | reverse complement strand
CGTAAGGGTGGCCTGAGAGCCGGCGGGGATATTGACCGACTGGGACACGAAAGCGTCCTCCACGGCCTGGACACCGCCGAACCACGACCACCATGCACCCGTGCGAGGTCCGGCAGTACCGCCGCCGGTGCCGCAGGAAGCGGCATCGCACAGGGGAGTGCCGAAGTTGGTCGAGCCCTCGTCCCAGTACGGGTTAGGCGAGCCCGCCTCGAAGCTGCCGTCCACGATCACGTTCTGCACCGGGCAGGAAGTCGGCGTGGCCGTCGCGCCGCCCACCGTAGGGGTAGAGGTCGCGCCGCCCACCGTAGCGGTGGGGGTCGAGGTGGCTCCGCCGGCCGAGATCGTGAAGTTGGTGTTCGACACGTCGAAGAAGATGTTGTTCGAGCACATGACCATCACGCGCCCCTGGGTCGTGGGCGAGTTGGGCACGGTCACGCTCTGGCTGCCGTCGTTGGGCGTGTCGTTCAGCAGCGTCGTGGGGAACGAGCCGCCGCCGTCGGTCGAGAGCAGCACGTCAACGTTGGCGCAGCTGACGGGAGCGGCTGTCGTGTTCGCCACGTCCCACGTCACCGTCTGGTTGCTGCCCCCGGGCCAGGTGACGGGCGTGTTGGGCGCGGTTACCAGGAACGGGCCTGAGCTTGTGGTGACGTTGTGCGTCACCTGGGCGTAGTTCACGCCTCCGCCCCCCGCGCGGTTGTCACGCGCAGTGACGCGGAAGGTGAGCGCGCGATTGGTCGTCGCCCATGCCTCGCCGATGGTGAGCGTGTTGCTCAGGATGTCGGTCATCCGGGGCAGGTAGCGGTGGGGCACGACGGCCGGCACGAACGAGCGGAAGATGGGGCGCGTGCCGTCGTCGGTCATGGGGGGCGAAGGCGCCCCGAGGTTGTACTGCTCCCAGTTGTAGGTGAGCGGGTCGCCGTTGGGGTCTGAGCCGGTAGCCGTCAGCTTGAGCGGGGTCTGGTTCGGCACGTTGTACGAGGGGCCTGCGTTGATCGCGGGCGCGTCGTTGCCGGTGTTGGTTATGACCGGGCAGGTGTTGCCGTTACCCACGGTGGTGTACGCCACGATCTCGTCGTACGACTCGACGTGGAAGAAGGGGTCGGAGTTGGGCTGCAGGTTCTCGGCCCCGCAGATGCCCGCGTACGCCATGATGGTCGAGCCGCTTCCCGGCTCGTACGCGTGCGCCGCCGAGCGGTTGCCGCCTCCGCAGGAGCTTGTCGTGCTGTTGAAGGTGTGGTTGCCGCCGAACTGGTGCCCCATCTCGTGGGCCACGTAGTCGATATCGAACGGGTCGCCGATGGGCTGAGGGCGCCCGGTCACGCCGCGGGCCTTGCTGCCCGTGGCACACACCACGCGCAGGCCCGCCACGCCGCCGCCGCCCGTGCTGAACACGTGCCCGATGTCGTAGTTGGCGTTGCCGATCACCAGGTCAAGGTTGGTCTGGTTCTGGCCCAGCATGGTGAAGCCGTTGTTGTTGGTGTAGGGGTCGGTCACCGGGTCGGTGTACACGATCAGGTTGTTGTTCGCCACCATGACCATGCGCACCGCGACCTCGCGCTCGTACACGCCGTCCACGCGGTTGAGCGAGGTGGTGATGGCCGCCAGGCCAAGCTCCACCGTGCCGCCGTGGAAGATGGTGTACTCGCCGGTCGAGGCGATGGCGATGCGGTAGGTGCGAAGCTGCGGCCCGGAGGGCGGCATCGGCCCCTCGACCTCGGGCTGCGCAACCGAGGTATCCACCCCGATCTCGAGCATGAAGCTGTCCGCGCTCGCCTTGTATTCATTCTTGTAGTAGCTAATATAGTGGGTGGTGTCTCCCCTCTGGTAGGGGTCGATGAACACCGTGTCGGTGGCCGACAGCACCAGGGCGTGGAAGCCGTGGGGCGTCAGGTCGAAGCGCACGGTGGCTGAGGGGTCGTCAAGGCCCTGCCCGAGGTAGGTTTTGATGGAGGGGAACCGGGCCGCGAGGGGAGCTTCCATCACGGGCGATTCGACGAAGCGGAAGCGGGCGTACGTGCCGTCGGGCAGCGGCAGGCTGATGACGGTCTTCGCGTCGCGCACCTTTGTGTTAGCCTCGAGTGGGGCCGAGGCGAGCAGGGAGCGCAGCGCCGCCATCTCAACCGCGACTGTGCGGTAGGTCTGGGGGACGATATCCCGGTTGCCCGCTGCCGGGATGCCGGACTGGGCGACGTCGCGCCACAGCCCGTCGGTCGAGAGCCGCCCGGACGACGCGGCTAGCCCGTTGCCCGACATGACCAGCGTGAGCACGAGGAGTGCTACGCCTGCAATAGCGTATCTGAGGTACCTCAAACGATCGACCAAATTAGCACCTTCCTTCCTTGCGTTACCCAAAGCCCAAAGCCGCGGAAGAAGGGTGCTCCATCCCGCAGATCCGCGTCGCGTGTGGCCCAAGGTCCACGCACCTATATAGTTTCGCAATTATACCAGTATAGGGCGCGGATGGGAAAGGTAAAGAACCACTTCGCCGCGGATTCGGTGCTAGTGGTAGAATGGAGTATCGCACCCGACCCTACCCAACCCCGCACGTATCCCACCTTTACCCACCCCCAACCGAAGCTCAAATCCCCGAAGGAGGCACCGGCATGGGCGACCCCGCCGCTTCACGATTCGAGGCATACGACAGGTATATTGACGAGCACTTCGACGCGATGGTGTCCGAATTGCGTGAGGTGTGCTCCCGGCCCACGCTGGCGGGCCAGCGCGTCGGCATCGACGAGGGCACGCGCCTCGTGCGCGGTCTGCTGGAGCCGCTCGGCGCCCGGGTGAAGGAGGTGCCGCTGGGCGGCGCGCCGCCCCTTATGATAGGGGAGCTTGGGCAGGGGGACCGCACGCTGCTCCTGTACAACCACTATGACGTGCAGCCGCCGGAGCCGCTGGAGCTGTGGGACTCGCCCCCTTACGCGGGCGACGTGCGCGACGGCCGCTTCTATGCACGCGGCGTGTCGGACGACCGGGGTGACCTCCTCTCGCGTGTGCTGGCCTTCCGTGCCTACCGCGCCACCGTGGGCGAATTGCCTTTGCGCGTACGCTGGATGGTGGAGGGCGAGGAGGAGATCGGCAGTCCAAGCCTGGCCCCGGCGGTCGAGCAGCACGCGGACGAACTGCGGGCCGACTGGTGCGCCTGGGAGAGCGCGGGGCGCGACACCGAGGACCGCCCGATGGTCATCTGCGGTCTCAAGGGGATGCTGTACGTCGAACTGCACGCCAAAGGCCCCAGCCACGACGCGCACTCGGGCCTGGGCGGGGTGCTGCCCAACCCGGCGTGGCGGCTGGTGATGGCGCTGGCGACGCTGCGCGACGAGCGCGGCAACTTCGTAATGGACGGGTTGGACGATTTGGTCGTGCCGCCGGGCAAGGCCGAACTCGAGGCGGCCGAGGCGATGCCCTTCGACGAGGAGGGCCGCCTCAAGATCTACGGCCTCACAGGCTGGCAGCGGGGGCTGAAGGGCCGCGAGGCGCTGCTGGCCGAGATGTTCGAGCCGACCGCTAATATCGCGGGTTTCTACAGCGGCTACAGTGGGGAAGGCCCAAAGACGATCGTGCCGAGCACCGCCACGGTCAAGATGGATTTCAGGCTCGTGCCCAACCAGACGCCCGAGCGCATGCGCGAACTGCTGCGGGCCCACCTCGACCGCCGCGGCTTCACCGACGTGGAGATCGTCACGCTGGGCGAGCTACTGCCCGCAAAGACCCCGCTCGACAGCCCGCTCGTGCAGGCGTCCATCGAGACGTGGCGCGACCTGGGCGAAGACGGCGCGTACGTGGCCCCGATGACGGGAGGCAGCGGGCCGTTCTCCCTCATATCCGGCCTGCTCGGCATCCCCACCGTCATGGCGGGGGGCGTGGCCTTTGCCGACTCGCGCTTCCACTCGCCCAACGAGTCGATCCGCCTGCAGGACTTCAAGCAGGCCGTACGCTACTGGGGCCGCTTCATC
>DASTEB010000341.1:0-2557 GCA_035710025.1 Chloroflexia bacterium | reverse complement strand
GCTACCACGCGCACGACTGTTCCGTAGAACGCGTACCACGCGCCCATCACAGCCAGGCGCACGAGCAGGGGCAGGGGACGAAAGGCGCGGCCCAGGTAGTCGCAGTGGAAGGCGACGTGCCCGTCCTCGTCGTGTATTATCTGCCCGAACGCGGCGCGCAGCACAGGGTCGGCGGTGCCCTCGTAAAGGGCGCGGTAATACCGCTTGGCGATCATCTCGGCGGCGAGAAGCACCATCAGCTCCAGCTTCAGGCCCGAGAGCCGCCGTACCAGCACGAAGCACGCATCGCTCCAGTGCCAGCCGATCAGGGGCGCACCCATCCCGTCGAGCAGCCGGGCCAACAGCGCGGAGTGCGCCTGCTCCTCCTTGATGAACAGCTCTACGGTTGCCGCGTACTCCGGGTCGCCCGTGGCCGCGGCCGAGCGGATGAGATGCTTGCCGTCGCCCTTCTCACCCACCTGGAAGCGCTGCAGCGACCTCACCAGCGGCCCGCGCAGCGCAGACTCGACCTCTATGCCTCGCTCCCACGGTATCGCCATCCTGCTCGCCGCGTTCTGCCGGAAGTAGTCATACCAGGACATCGCCTGCCTCCTATGTGCCGGTTGCGGGTCGGCCGGCCGGGTCTTTCGCCCGCCATTCTATTTCCCCGCCGGGGCGCTGAGCGACCGCCTGAGGCTCGTTCGACTCACACATAGGTGCTTGACACCCCTCTGCTGCTCTGCTACGCTCGTAGTGGCTGTAGGAGCGGAATCCGCTAAATCGCCGCTCCGGGCCGGGATGCCATGACCCTCGATACCCTCGCCCCGACACCGCAACCGACCGCCCACAAGACCCTCGACGTCCTCCTGGTAGAGGACAACGAGAAGCTGCGCCCCGCCATGAAGCAGGGCCTCGAGGCCACGGGCGAGGTGCGCGTGTCGTATGACTGCGACACCGGGGAAGAAGCCCTGGCTTTCTGCCTGCGCCGTCCGCCCGACGCCATCCTGATGGACGTGCGGCTCGCGGGCGAGTTGAACGGCATCGAGGCCGCTGTGGCCATCCGGCGCGAGTTCCCCCGCCTGCCGGTGGTGTTCTACTCCATACAGGACGAGGACGCCTACTTCCGCGACTTCCGCCGCTCGGGCATCCTGAGCCACTACGCCTACGTGCGCAAGTCCAACTACTTGCTGCCGCAGATGATCGTGCCGCTGATCAAGGACTCGGTCTCGGGGCACAGCTTCATCGACCCCGAGATCGAGTCGCGGGTGCAGGAGGTGCGGCACAAGGACGAGCAGTCGCCCATGTCGGTGCTCGAGCCGAACGAGCAGGCGGTGGCGAAGATGCTCGCGCAGGGCCTGACCAACGAGCAGATCGCCGCGCGCATGGGCTTCCGAGATAAGCGCACCATCAGCCGCACCAACGGACAGATCTACTGCGCCTGGGGCCTGAACGACACCACCACCGACGAGAAGGTGGCCCGCACCCGCGCGGCCATCATCATGCGCGAGGGGCGCATCATCGCCTGGGACGAGGACGGCACGGCGCGCGTGCTTGACGAGCGGGGCGAATGGGTCGCTTGGGAGGGGTAGGGCACGCCGGGCGGGCGCGTGCGATGCGCTGCGATGCTTGACATAATCGGCGATCTGCTCAGGGATCTACTCAATCCCCAGTTCCTGCTCAACTGGGCCACGATGGCCGTGTCGCTTTTCAACACGATCATCCTGTTGTGGCTCGGCCTCACTGTGCTGCTCAACTCCGAGCGCAAGAACTGGGGTGTGTGGGCGGCGGGCGGCGGACTCCTCCTCGGCGGGGCGTTCTTCGTGGCCCACTCGGCCATGCTGGGTCACGGCCTGCGCGACGTGGGCGCGGGCATGGACTTCTGGTGGCAGGTCGGGTGGGTGCCGGTGGTCGCGCTGCCCTTCGCCTGGTACGTGGTGATGCTGTGGTACTCGGGCTTCTGGGATGGGGCAGGGGCCGACCTGCAGCGCCGCCACCGGCTACTGTTCGCGCTCGCCGCGCTCATGTTCGCCGGGCAGGTGGCCCTGTTCCTATTCTTCAACCCTCTGCCCAGCTACAGCGAGTTCGCCCAGATCGCCCACCAGCCGCGTATCGGCCTCACGCGCCTGCAACTGCTCGCGGTGTTCTACCCGGCCTACGCGCTGCTGTGCATGGGCCTGTCGCTCGACGTGGTGTCGCGCCCCGGCCCGACCGGACGCCTGATGGGCGATCTCGCGAGACGCCGGGCCCGGCCGTGGCTCGCGGCCACCTCGTTCGTGCTGCTCCTCGTGAGCGTGCTGATCGCCTGGGCCATCATCTGGCTGCTTATCGGCTCGCGCGACACTCTGATCGCCACGATCTACAACGAGATGGAGGCGGCGATCTACTGGTTCGACCTGGTGACGTCCATCCTCGTGGCCGGGGCCAACGTGCTGCTCGGGCAGGCCATCGTGTCGTACGAGATCTTCACCGGGAAGACGCTGCCGCGCCGCGGCTTTGAGCGTCAGTGGCGCTCGGCCCTGCTGTTGGCCGCCGTGTACAGCGCGGTGGTCGGCGCGAGTCTTGCCCGCCAGCCGCAGCC
>DASTEB010000340.1:0-10262 GCA_035710025.1 Chloroflexia bacterium | reverse complement strand
GGGGCGGTAATATACTGGTGGGAATCGAGTAATATGAGGGTGACGATCTCAAAGGAGATCTCGGGAGAAGAGCATGTATGACTACGACTTCGAGGAGATAGAAAAGAGGCACCACCAGGACGAGCGCGACGGGGGCGTCGACCACCAGGACTTTGTCGCCGGCAAGAAGCAGGACGTCGAGCTCTACATGCGCACGTACACCACCATGCTCCGCTCCACCGGCGAGGTCAAGGTCAAAGCGCTGGAGCAGGCCCACCTCAACTCCGACTCGGCCCTGCACGTAAACGCCCGCCGCAAGCATCCCGATATCTCCGCATTCCTCTATTGCATCCAGCGCCTCCCCTCGTCAATCATGTACGTGCGCCGGGTGCTGCTCGGCCAGTCGGAAGAGGTGTTCAACAAGCACGGCTTCCCCGTCGAGAAGTGGGAACCTGTCAGCGCTCCGGGCCGCCGCAGGCGCTGGGAGTGGGACGGCAAAGAGAACCTCGCCGTGTACGTGTCTTCGGCCTCCGACGTGGACGACCTGGTGCCGACCCTGACCGGATTCCAGATCGAGTGGAACAAGTTCCACATGCTGCTCAACGAGGACCCCAACACCCGCGACCTGCTCGCCACCATCCACACCACCCCGCCCGCGCTGCTCAACGAGGTCACGCGCGTCATACAATCCCGCCTGCTTATTGGCGTAGAGGACTGGGGACGCCTGCACGCCATCTGGGGCGAGCGGCTGTGGGACAACCTGAGATTAATGGCCGAGGCCGAGAAGAGCTTCACCCTGCGTATGCTTGGCGGCACCTACGTGGGCTACGCCAAGGCCACCGAACAGTGGTGGGCCCCCGTCGAGCGCCTGCTCGAGTCGTCCGGCCTGACCGACCGCCCGGTGTATTTCGTCTCCTCCAATACTCACTCGCTGGTGAATCTGCTTGGCGGCTCGGTGTTGCGCGCCCGGGAGCACATCGAGCGCTTCATCGTCGACACGAACGACCCCGAGCTTACGATTGAGTACAACAAGCTCCTGAGCGGCGCGGTGCGCTCCAGCCTCGAGAACATGCTGTACTACGCCTCGCGCCGCTTCTACTCCGAGTCGAAAGTGGGGCGCGACATGTATGCGGACAAAGAGCAGGAGGAGCGGCAGCGCGGCATCTACCACATAAAGTCCAGAGAAGGCATGCCGATAGACGTTCAGGTGATCGAGCTTGCCCGCCTGAACCCGCAAGAATTCGACCCGCGCATCAAGAGCCGCGACAACGAGCGCCTCAGCAAAAGCCCCGCCATCATAGTCAACATCGACTACCCGCTCGGCCTGGCCGCCTACTACATCTTCGTGCAGGTGAGCACGAGCCTGGAGAACATCAGGGGCGTATACGTGCTGGGCAAAGCAGCCACGCTCAACGGGCGCATCGGCGACGTGATGGTAAGCGACTCGGTGTACGACGAGCACACCAAGAACACCTACTGGCTGGACAACTGCTTCACGGCGGCCGAAGTCGCCCCGTTCCTGGTACACGGCTCCGTTCTGGACAACCAGAAGGCCGTGACCGTCATGGGCACGTACCTGCAGAACCGCTCGTACCTGGACGACTACTACCGCGAGAACTACACGGTCGTCGAAATGGAAGCAGGGCCGTACCTCAACGCCCTGTACGAGTACACGTACCCCACCCGCCACCCCAACGACCAGCACATCAACTTCACCAAGCTGCCCATCGACCTGGGGTTCCTGCACTACGGGTCGGATACGCCGTTCACACGTGGGAAGAACCTGGGAGCAATACGCCTCGCGTACCTCGGCATGGACTCGGCCTACGCCACCTCGGTCGCCATCGTGCGCCGCATCCTCGACCTCGAACTTGCCACCATCCCCGAAACGCCCCCCGGCAACGGCCGCAAAGATGAGAAGCTCGACCGCCCGCCAAAGCGGAAGGACACCCGACCTACCCCCGTCTAGCCTCACGCGCCCCGTGCAAGCTCACGCAGCACGCATCACGCTCATTCCTCGCCCACCGCACCGAGCCGGGTCATCCCGACGTGCATGAGCGCGTAGCCGCTGCCCACGGCCACCGCGGTGCCGAGCAGCAGCCCCGCCGCCATCATCGCGGGCACGAGCCCGAGGTCGAGTAGCTCGGCGAAGTAGGGCAGGCAGAACAGCAGCCCGCCGACCAGCCCGATACCTATCCATGCCAGCATTGTTATAACCGACGTCTGCCAGGTGAGCATGCGCCGGGGGTCTTCCCAGTCGAGCTTGGCCCACGGCACCGAAAGGCCCACCCCGGCCGCCAGCATCCCCATCCCCAGCGCGACCACGGCGACCCAGCCGTAGGCCGCCCACACCAGGTCGAAATCGCGCCAGATGGTCAGCGCGGCCATAAAGACGGTGCTCAGCAGCGCATACGGGATCGCGGCGGTCATGAACTTGCCGAACAGCACCTCGCCCGGCGACACAGGCGCCGCCTTGATCAGCCACCACGACTTGCTCTCCATGCTGACGCTCGTCTCGGCCACGCGCCCCACCACGAACATGACCGTCATCAGCACGCCGCCCGCCAGCATGATGCCCGCGCCCCCCGCCCCGCCGAATGAGTCGATGCCGTTGAGCGGGTTGCGCCTGCCGCCCCCGCCGCTGATAAGGTTGAACATGATGAACGGGATTAGGGCCAGGGGCGCGATCATCTGGGCGAAGTTGCGCAGGTCGCGGGGTATCACGCGCCAGTCCTTCAGTACGATGGCGAACCACGCCGGGGCGCGGCCCAGCATGCCGCTGCGAGAGGCCGCGCGGGCTGAGCGCGCCAGGCTCTTCTTCGCGCTGCCGCTGCTCTGCATGCGCACCCAGCCCGAGGCGTACAGCGCCTCGGCCACCCACGCGCTCACCGCGAACAGGCCCAGGGTCATCACCAGGAAAGCGCCGAACGCCGGAAGCGCGCCCACGATCTCGCCCCGCCCCGCATCGACGGCCGAGCGGGCAGCCAGCACGAAGGGCAGCGGCCAGTCAGCAATCCCGCGCAGCCCCTCCACGAATTGCTCGGCGTCCTCACGGCCGGGGGTGAACATCGAAGTCCAGTAGCGCGAGGTCTGCCCCAGGATACCGCAGCTTACGCCGAACAACGCGCCCACCAACCCCAGTACCTCGCGCACGCGCCGGGCAGGGGCCACCCGCGCCACCACAAGCACCAGCATCGCTCCCAGCCCCATCGGCAGCAGCGGCAGGAACAGCACCACCAGCGCGACCATGAAGTAGTAGGCCGCGGAGTACCCAAGTCCGATGCCGAACGCCAGCAGCGCGGGCAGCGCCGACACGAGCAGGATCGTGTAGCTCGGCACCATGCCGTCCAGTAGCTTGCTGACGAACACCGCCCGGCGGTCCACCGGAGCGCTCATCAGCATTTCCATGTCGCTCGACAGGAACAGCGAGCCGAGCGCCACGCCGAAGCTGGTCAGCAAGAGCAGCAGGCTCACGATCGCCAGCACCGCTGCCACCAGCAGAATAGCGATGTCGGGGTCGGGGCTGCGCCGCAGCACGGCCCCCAGCGCGATCCCCATGCCCGCCGCGCCGATGCTGATGAACGCGCCGAACAGCCCCATGCCCAGCACCGACAGTATGCGGGCCGTGACGCTCCGCTTGCGGAAGGCGTTCCATGTCAGGTGCCAGCGCAGCTTGATGAGCAGCCACGTGTCGGCAAGTATGCCCTGCAGCCCGCCCTGTGACGGCGCGGGCAGCGCGCCCGCGATCTCCTCCTGCCCGGCTATCACTTCAAGACCTCGGCCAGCTCGTCGTACTCAGCTCCGCCCGTCACGCTGAGGAAGATATCTTCCAGCGACGAGTGCCCCCGCAATTCGCGCAATTCGGCCAGCGTGCCCGCGGCCACGATCTCGCCCTTGTTGATGATCAGCACGCGGTCGCACATTCGCTCGGCAACTTCGAGTATATGGGTGGAGAACAAAACCGCGGTGCCCCGGTCGCGCAATTGCCCGAGCAGGTCCTTGATCAGGCGGGCCGAGCGCGGGTCGAGGCCGACGGTCGGCTCGTCGAGGAACAGCACCCGCGGGTCGTGCACCAGCGCGCCCGCCAGCGCCATCTTCTGCTGCATGCCGTGGCTGTAGCTCTCGATCATGTCGGAGGCCGACTGCTGCAGATCGAAGATGCGCAGCAGGTCGGCGGCGCGCTTCTCGGCCTGCTCGTGGGGCACGCGGTACAGGCGGGCCATAAAGCGCAGGAACTCCCAGCCGCTCAGCTTGCCGTACAGGTTGGGCGTGTCGGGCACGTAGCCGAACTGGGCCTTGGCCTCCTTCGGCTGCTGTTGGATGTCGTACCCGAGGATCGACGCTGTGCCCGCGGTCGGCTTGAGCAGCCCGGTGAGCATCTTCAGGGTGGTGGTCTTGCCTGCCCCGTTGGGGCCCAGGAAGCCCACGATCTCGCCGGGCCTCACCGCGAAGTTGACGTTGTTCACCGCCAGGTGGCTTCCGTAGCTCTTAGACAGGCCCTGCGCCTGGATCGCGGGGCCTGTGAAGTGCGGTCCCCTGCCGTTTTCGCTGATCATCATGCTCTTGCGTGCTGCCTCTCTCGAAATTGCCGAACGGTGGCCCTGCTTGTGCTCCGTGCGTAACACTACAGTTTAGCACATACACCACCAACTGATACTCTGAGGGGCCTCGTGGGGCATAGTCCCTTCGGCCGATGTATTTGTGAAATATTTCACGTATGATATGGGCGGATACAGGCTGGCTATATATAATTACGAAATACCCGCGAGAACGGTTACCGACCCCGCACGGCGCACAGGCGCGGTAAATGAGGGGAGAGGCAGGATAAGAGCATGGCAACCACAGTAGACGAAGTCAAGAGCGCGGGCGAGGCCATAGGCAAGGCCCCCGGGAACGGCAACGGCAACGGCAACGGCTATGGCCGCAACGGCAAAAAGCCGGACGGCTGGGAGTCGCACCCCGAGGAGAAGCGCGGCCACCGCCGCCCCCGCGTGCTGATCATCGGCGCGGGCTTCGGCGGGATCAACGCGGCCCGCACGCTGGCGGGCAAGGACGTGAACGTCCTCATCCTCGACCGCAACAACTACCACGGCTTCTGGCCGCTCCTCTACCAGGTGGCGACCGCCGCGCTCGAGCCCGAGTCGATCGCCTACCCGGTGCGCGCCATCTTCCGCAGCAGCCATAACGTCGACTTCCAGATGGCCGAGGTTCGCTCCATCGACCTCGACGCGCGCATCGTTCACACCGACGCCGCGGTGTACAGCTACGACTACCTCGTGCTGGCTGCGGGGACGACCAACAACTATTTCGGCAACCCCGACCTCGCATGGCAGACGTTCGGCCTGAAGGACATCGACGAGGCCGAGATGCTGCGCAACCGCGTGCTGTACAACTTCGAGCAGGCAGTCTACGAGACGAACCCTCTTCGCAGGCGCGAGCTTATGTCGTTCGTCATCATCGGCGGCGGTCCCACGGGCGTGGAGCTTGCGGGCGCGTTCGCCGAGCTTATCAACCACGTGCTGCGCAAGGACTACCCCATGCTCGACATGTCCGACGCGCGGGTCACGCTGATCGAGGCGAGCGACAAGATCCTGGCCGCCTTCCCCGAGTCGCTCCAAAACGCTGCGCGCCGCAAGCTCGAGGAGATGGGCGTCGAGATACGCATGCAATCGCCGGTCGAGTCGGTGACGGGCGGCGAGATCGTGTTCAAGGACGGCAGCAAGATGCCGGGCGGCACGATCGTGTGGGCCGCGGGCGTGAAGGCCGCCGAGATCGTGGAGACCATCGAGGTGGCCCAGGCCAGGGGCGGCCGGGTGCAGGTCGCGCCCACGCTAAACGTGCCTGAGCGTCCCGAGGTGTTCGTGGTGGGCGACATGACCTACCTCGAGGGGTACAAGGACGGGCAGGCCTACCCGATGGTGGCGCCGGTCGCCATCCAGATGGGAAAGTGGGCCGCGAAGAACATCCTGGCCCAGGCGAAGGGCGGGCGGATGCGCAAGTTCCGCTACTTCGACAAGGGCAACCTGGCGACGGTGGGCCGCAGCTTCGCCATCATGGACGCGTTCGGCCTGCGGCTAAGCGGGCGCATAGCCTGGCTCGGCTGGGTGTTCGTACACATAATGTACCTGGTGGGCTTCCGCAACCGCCTGATCGTGCTGACCAACTGGGCGTTCAACTACTTCAACTACGAGCGGGGCGTGCGCCTGATCACCTCGCGGGCGCGCCAGCTTGCCGGACAGGGCGAGCCTGTGAGCCGCGGGGCGCGCTAGCCTAGATCCGTACCACGTACAAAGATCGCACAGGGGCCACGGGCGCGGCGTTCACGGCCGACCACTCGCCGCCCCTGTTGCCCGACTCGAATAACAGCCCGGTGTCGGTCGCCGCGTACAGGCGGTCGCGCCGCTCGGGGTCGCGGGCGATGGCGGTGATGCCGCCGTTCCCGGGCATCTCGGGCCGTTGCCACGTCGCGCCCGAATCAGGGCTAACCCACAGGCCGTCCTGCGTGCCGACCACCAGCGCGGTCCTGGAAGGGTCGCTGCCGGGTATCGCCACGATGGCCCTGCCGCCCCGCGGCGAGCCTTGCAGCAGCGTCCAGGGCGTACCCCGAGCCTCGCTAGCGGCCACCCCCGCGCTCGTACACACGAAGAGCCACGACCCGCCCGACAGCGACGCGACAGCGTGAACGTCGCCCCCCGTGATACCCTGCCAGGAGCCGTGGCGTGGGTTGCCCACGTACAGCCCCGACCCTTCCACCAGCACAAAAAACTCACCCGGCAGGTCGGCACGCGCCAGCGCCAGCACCGCCCCGCTCGCCGGCACCGCGCCCGCCTCGTCCCATGTAGTCCCGCCGTCGCCCGACTCGAACAACGCCCCGTCGGCGCGTGCGGCGTACAACACACCCTCGGCCTCGTCGTGGTACAGCAGCGACATCTGCCCATCATCGGCGTCCGACCCCACGCTCTCCCAGGTGCGCCCACCGTTCTCGCTGAGCAGCAGCCCGCGCTCCACAGCCGCTACCACCCGAATCGGCGGCCCCGGCTCACCCCAGGCAGCGTACACCACCTCGCCCTGAAGCGCGGGCCGCGGCGGCAGCCACTCGGGCAGCGTGCCCGGCTTGTTGAAAATCGCCAGGCCCGAGTCGGTCGCCGCGTAGATTATGGTGGAGTTCGCCATCCTGCAGCCTCAGTGCGTGAGTGCCCGCATTTTAGCACCGCACTGGCTACTCACGCAAAAGGACAGCGCCAGAGAGCGCTGCCCTGCTACCGCCACCGCGTGCCCTACCTACTGCCGCGGCCGCAGCTTTTCGGACAGCGTGTTCACCGCCGCTCGCGCGTCCTCGCCCAGGTAGGCACCGCCGAGCCGCTCGGTGATGTGCGGGTAGCGGTTGAACACCTGCCCGCCGTAGGCCAGCAGCGGGGCGCGGCCCCGGTTGCGCTGCATCTCGGCGAGGTAATCGCTCAGTCGCACCAGCGAGGCCGCGGTCTCGGCGCGGGTGGCCGAGATGCACACCGCATCCGGCTTCATCGCCGCGATCATACCCTGCAGGCTGTCGAGCGGCACGTTCTGCCCCAGGTACACCACACGGAACCCCGCCCGGCGCAGGAACACGGCCAGGAACATCGCGCCAAGCTCGTGGAACTCGTCGGGCGCGCAGCCCACCAGCACCAGCGGGCCGTAGGCGTTGTGCGGGCTTGAGTGGAACAAGTTGGCAAGGCGCGAGCGCACAAAGGACGAGGCGAAGTGCTCGGTTGCCACCGATACCTCTCCGTCGAGCCACAGCTCGCCTACCTCGACCAGCGCGGGCTGGAGGATCTGCAGCGACACGTCTTCTATGGAGTACAGGCTAAGCGCCTCGCTCATCACCTGGGCCGCGGCGTCCTCATCCACCGCGCGGAACGCCCGCAGCAATTCCTCGCGCAGCGCCTGGGTCGACCGCGCCTCGTGCAAGAGAGCACCCGGCGGCGTGACGGTGCGCGGCGCGTGCTCCACCATGGGCGCCGCGGCAGGGTCGCCGCCCATCTGGCGCAGCATCTCGCTGGCCCTGCTGATGGACAGCCCCTCTGCGAGCCGCGCCTTCAGCCACAGGATGGTGTCGACGTCGCGCTGGGAATAGAGGCGGTAGCCGCTCTCGGTACGCTGAGGCACGATGATGGTGTACCGGCTCTCCCAGCGGCGCAGCGTATCCGCGGGCACGCCCGTCATGCGCACCACTGCTTTGATGTTGTAGATTGGCGATTCGCGGTGTGTGTCCAAACTGGCTACCAACGTTTCGTAAGATCCCCCCATGACAACTTACCCATGATATAGTACGGTTCAGGCTTTGTCAATGGTTTGGCGAGGATGCGGTTCTTCCGCACTAACGTTCGAGGCACATGATAGACCCGAACGCGAACGGCCGCCGCGCAATGCACACCGGACGAATGAGAAAGGGGAGGCGACAGCCGTCCACCTCCCCGATAACACATGTTGCTTGCTCTAAAGGATGAACCGGCTCAGGTCGTCGTCCTTAATGATAGCTTTGACCCGAGCGTCTACGTACTCCTTGTCGATAACGACCGTCTCGCCCTTGTGCTCCTCGGCAGAGAAGGCAAGCTCCTCCAGCACCTGCTCCATGAGCGTGTGCAGGCGGCGGGCGCCGATATCCTCCACGCGGTTGTTCAGGTCGGTCGCAATCGAGGCAATACGCGCCAGCCCGTCCTTCGTGAACTCGAGCGACACGCCCTCGGTCTCCAGCAGAGCTATGTACTGCCGGGTCAGCGAGTTCTCAGGCTCGGTCAGGATCGACATCAGCTCCTTTTCGCCCAGCGCCTCAAGCTCCACGCGCAGCGGGAAGCGGCCCTGCAACTCGGGGATCAGGTCGGACGGCTTGGACGATGTGAACGCGCCGGCCGCGATGAACAGCACATGGTCGGTCTTGACAGTGCCGTAGCGAGTCTGCACGGCCGACCCCTCCACGATTGGCAGGAGGTCACGCTGCACGCCCGCGCCCGACACGTCAGGCCCCGTCTCCATGGCAGGCCCGGCCAGCTTGTCAAGCTCATCTATGAACACGACGCCCGTCTGCTCGGCCCGACGGATGGCGCTCTCCACGATGGTCTCCATGTCGACCATCTTGTGCGCCTCTTCCTCGGTGAGGATGCGGCGAGCCTCGCGCACCGACACGCGGCGCATTCGCCTGCGCGATGACATGCCGCTCAGGCTTGTCTGCATCGACTTGTACCCATCGAGGAACTCGCTGAACTGCTCGGACATCTCGTCGGCCGACATGCCGGGCGGGAACTCGAGCACGCCGCCCAGGTCGTCGCCGTCGAACAGCGCCTCGCCCATGTCGATCTCGATCTGCTCCTCGTCCAGCTTGTTCTCAGCCAGCATGCGCTCGACCTTGCGGCGGCGCAGCTTGATTGCCCGGTCGGACAGCGGCGCTTCGACCGCCACGGTGGTGGTCGTGACGCCGCCTGGCCCATCGCCCGCAGCCAGGGCGACCTCGGTGGTCGAGCCGCCGTGGGCCTGAGCCTGGGCCTGTCCTTGAGCCTGCGCCTTGCCCGACGCTGCCTGGGCGGCCTTGACCGCTCGTCGCCCGCCGTGCAGGTCGGCGCGCTGCTCCATCAGGTAGTTGACGATGCGCTCGGTAGCCACCGACTCGGCGCGCTGCCGCACCTCGGCCAGCCGCTGGTCGTGCTCCATGTTGAAGGCGGCCTCGGCCAGGTCGCGTACGATCGAGTCGACGTCGCGGCCCACGTAGCCCACCTCGGTGAATTTGGTAGCCTCTACTTTGATGAACGGCGCGTCGATCAGGCGGGCCACACGGCGCGCAATCTCTGTTTTGCCCACCCCCGTGGGTCCGATCATCATCATGTTCTTGGGCGTGATCTCGTCGCGCATCGCCTCGTCCACGAGCTGGCGGCGCACCCTGTTTCGCAGGGCCACTGCCACGGCGCGCTTGGCGGCCTGCTGGCCGACGATGTACTTGTCGAGTTCTGCCACGATCTGGCGAGGGGTGAGTTCTTGCATTTTACGTCTCGCTTACTAGTATGCCGGTTGGCGAAAGCACGGGCGGCGCGAAGTGCGCACAGCCCCGGGGCGTTCGGCGCTTTACAGCCCGGCGCCCGCGGGTTCGGCCGCGGTGCTTTCGTCGCTGGTCGTCTGCTCTTCGGTTTCTTCGGATAGGGTGAAGTAGGCTATGTTGCTGTTGGTATATATGTCCATCTCGCCTGCGATCTCCATCGCCAGGCGCGCTATCTCGGGGGATGAAAAGTCGGTGTGGCGCACGAGGGCGCGTGCCG
>DASTEB010000339.1:0-9961 GCA_035710025.1 Chloroflexia bacterium | reverse complement strand
CCCACCCTCTCCGCCGAGCGCACGTGATCCTTTGAACCGCAGAGACGCAGAGAGCGCAGAGGTAACGCAGAGACTCTATTGTTGGCATTGGGCTCAGGGTAGGTTGGTTAGCCACGAAGGGCACGAAGGTCCCCGAAGATCACGAAGGTTTTGTTGGGGCAGGGCAACCGAGTCAGTTCCGGTGCGATGCCCCATCACTAACTCTGCGTTACCTCTGTGCTCTCTGCGTCTCTGCGGTTCCGTCTGAATCTAGCGCCTTTGCGGCTTTGTGTTTCGTACTCGAATGAACGCGTGGGGTACAATGAGGGTATGGCGACTAGCGGCACGCTGCCCGAGACGCCGGGCATTGAATACCTGGAGAAGAGCGAGCTTTTCAAGGGGCTGGACCGCGCTGCCCTGATGGACGTGGCCCGGGCGGGGCGCAAGCGCTCGGTGCGGGCGGGTGGATATTTCTTCCGGCAGGGCGAGCGCGCCGTCGCGCAGTACATCCTGCTCGAAGGAAGCGTGAAGCTGACGCAGATCACGCCGGAGGGCTACCAGGTGCTCCTGCGTGTGGCCGGGCCGGGCGAGGTGTTCGCGGCCATCGCCGTGCTCGAGGACGCGCGCTATCCGGTGAGCGCGCAGGCGGCGGCCCCTTGCAAGGCGCTCGTGTGGGACACCGAGTCGATGCTCGCGCTAATGATGCGCTACCCTGAGCTTGCCATCAACTCGCTCCGCGTGATGGCCAAGCGCGTGCAGGAGTTCCAGGACCGCTACCGCGAGCTTGCCACGGAGCGGGTCGAGCGGCGCATCGCCCGCGCGCTGAGCCGCCTCGCCCGCCAGGCCGGGCGCCGCACGGACGAGGGCGTGCTGATCGACCTCACCCTCACCCGGCAGGACATTGCCGAGATGACCGGCACCACCCGCTTCACCATCAGCCGCACCCTGGCCGACTGGGAGCAGCAGGGCATAGTCAGCGTGGGCCGCGAGCGCATTATCATCACGCAGCCGCACGCGCTCGTCACCATCGCCGAAGACCTGCCCACAGGGGTGGACGAGGAGATGTAGTCCCTCGGGCCATCGCTCCACTAACGCAGTTGGGTATGGTGCTCCGGTTAGGTCGGATTAGCCACGAAGGACACGAAGGGAACGAAGATCACGAAGTAATTGAATGGGGCACGGCACGTCCCCGGACTTGAGTGCCGTACCCCAATAATCTTCGTGTCCTTCGTGCCTTCGTGTTCTTCGTGGTTATATGCATGCCCGGCGAATCCCCTCTCTATGTGCTCCGGCGCACACATGCGCGGCCGCGCCCGCGGTACGCTGGTACCAGAGAGGGACATGATGCACCGCACGCAAACATGCTCGAATACCGGCGCTGAGGCGGCCGCGGCCCCAGAGGCTAACGCCCTAGACACGTCCTTGCACGACATCAATGCCATGTCCATAGCAGAGCTGATGGACCGCTGGCCCGCCGCTGTGCCGGTGTTTGTAGCGCACCGTATGGCTTGCGTGGGTTGCGTCATGTCCCCCTTCGATCGCCTGGACGACGTCTGCCGCATCTACCGGATGCAGACTGCCGAGCTCGCCGAAGAGATCCGCCGGGCCATCGAGGAGCAGCCGTGAAAATCACCACCGACCTGCTCGACCGCCCCGACATCATGGCCTCGCAGGCAGGCGAGCACAACCTGCGCGCCCTGCAGGCCCTTTACGACGTGATCGACCCCGAGCTTGGCATCAACATTGTCGACCTGGGGCTGGTGTACGACGTCGAGGCGAGTGAAGACCGCGTGCGAGTGCAGATGACCATGACCACGCCCGCCTGCCCGCTGCACGCCTATCTCACACAGGAGGCCGAGAACGCACTGCTCGGTGCGGGAGCGCACCAGGTCCGAGTCGACCTCGTCTGGAGCCCGCCGTGGGACCCGTCGCTTATGTCCAATGATGCTAAGCAGATGCTTGGCTATTGAGTATGGCCTAAAGGAGAGAGGAAAATGAGCAAGGTATCCGAGACAATCCATAACCACCATGAGGAGATTCTCGCTACCCTCGGGCGGCACGTCGCCGCTATCACCGAGGGCCAGGGGCAGGCCGACCCGCGCGGCCTGGTAGAGTTCCTCCAGCACGACCTGATACCCCATGCCGAGGGCGAAGAGCTGGCGCTGTATCCGGCAGTGGACCCGCTGGTGAAGCAGTACCGCAAGGCCACCGCCACCATGACCATCGACCACGAGTACATCGTGAGCTACATCGACGAGATCGCGGCGACCGTGGCAAGAATCGAAGCCCAGGGTTCGACGGCCGCGCTCGAAGCCGACCTGAAGAAGTACGCCTACAAGCTCGAGGCGCTGCTCCAGGTACACCTCGACAAGGAAGAGCGCGTATACGTGCCGCTGTTCGAGCGCTACCTGTCCGAGGACGAGCAGCAGCGCATCCTCGACAGGATGCACGAAGCCTACGAGGAAGCGCCCGACTCTGAGGCCGAGGGCGAGGTGCAGACGGTGGACATCGACGTGCGCACCATCCCGCCCCGCGACCGCCACCCCTTCATCTTCAGCACCTTCGACGGGCTGATGCCGGGCGGCGCGATCATGCTGGTGAACGACCACGACCCCAAGCCGCTGTTTTACCAGTTCTCGGCGGAGCGCGCAGGCGAGTTCACATGGGACTACGTCGAGAGCGGGCCAATGGTGTGGCGCGTGCGCATCGGCAAGGCAGCCCGCGTGCCGGCAGGCACACCCAGCTAACCGGACCATACCCCTACAAACGAGGATATATATGGCAGCCATACGCCGCACACTTTCCGACGAAATGGCGGGCAGCCGCCGGGGCATCGGGCCTCGGGCGGCTGCCCTTCTTGCGGGCGTGCTCTCGCTCCTCTTGCTCGCGGCCTGCGCGGGCGACACTCCGCCCGAAGCCGAGGGCGACTCTCACGGGGGCATGAGCACCGCCACGAAACAACCCGCCCAGGCCGCGTCCATGACCATGTCCGACCACGGCACCGTGGCCGAGTTCACCCTCAAGACCGGGATGGACAACGGCAACATGGTGTTCATCGGCTCGGGCGGCAATATCGACGGCGTGGTCAACCCCGCGCTGCACGTGGGCGAGGGCGACATCGTCAAGATTACGCTGGTGAACGGCGATGCGGCCGAGCACGACATCGCCTTCCCCGACTTCGACGCCCATTCCGAGCACCTCTGGGGCCGCGGCTCCACTACGACCTTCCAGTTCACAGCTGCTAAGCGCGGCGAGTACGTCTATTACTGCACCGTGGCGGGCCATCGCAAGGCGGGCATGGAGGGCAAGTTCATCGTCGGCGGCGGGCAGACCACCACCGAGGAGATCGACTCGAGCGTGGCCGACATCGTGCGCAAGCCCGACGACCTGCCCCCGCCCATAGGCGAGCGCGCTCCGCAGACCGTGCGCGTGAGCATGGAGACGGTCGAAGTGCAGGGCAGGCTGGCCGACGGCACGCTGTTCAACTACTGGACGTTCGACGGCAAGGTGCCGGGCCCCATGGTGCGCGTGCGCGTGGGAGACACGGTCGAGCTTACCCTGAAAAACAACGCGGGCAGCCGGATGTGGCACTCGATAGACCTGCACGCCGTCACCGGGCCGGGCGGCGGCGCGACCGTCACGCAGGTGCCGCCGGGCGAGCAGCGCACCTTCACGTTCAAGGCGCTGCACCCCGGCTTGTTCGTGTACCACTGCGCCACGCCCCTTATTGCCAGCCACATCTCGGCGGGAATGTACGGTATGATACTGGTGGAGCCTGAGGGCGGACTGCCCCCGGTAGACCACGAGTTCTACGTCATGCAGGGCGAGATCTACACCGTGGAGCCGTTCGGCACGAGGGGCCTGCTGCAATTGAGCGAGGAGAAGGTGCTGGCCGAGCGTCCCGAATACTTCGTGTTCAACGGCTCGGTGGGCGCGCTGACCGACTTGTACCCCATGCGGGCCAAGGTAGGCGACACGGTGCGCATCTACTTCGGCGTGGGCGGGCCGAACGCTACCTCGTCCTTCCACATGATCGGCGAGGTGTTCGACCGGGCCTACCCGCTCGCCTCGCTCACGTCGCCACCGCTGACCGACGTGCAGACGCTGAGCGTGCCGCCGGGTGGGGCCGCCGTGGTCGAGATGGAGCTACAGGTGCCGGGCAAGTACATCATGGTGGACCACGCGCTGGCGCGGGCCGAGCGCGGCCTGATGGGCTGGCTGCTGGTCGAGGGGCCGGATAACCCCGGCGTATTCCACGACGGGGCTGAGGGCGAGAGGTAGGTAGCTGTGCACTGGCTGTACGTCGTATCGGTGTGGCTGCACATACTGGCGGCCGCGACGTGGGTCGGCGGGATGGTGTTCCTGGTGCTGGTGCTGCTGCCCGTCACGCGCATGGACGAGTACCGGGGCGCTGCGGCAGGGCTGATCCACTGGACGGGCAAGCGCTTCAGCTACGTCGGGTGGGTTACGTTCGCGCTGCTCATCTTGAGCGGCATCGTCAACCTGCTGTACCGGGGCATCGGCTGGAACGAATTGACGAGCGGCGAGTTCTGGGCGGGCGGCTTCGGCCGGGCGTTCGGCCTGAAGATGATACTGGTTGCGATCATCCTTGCCGGCAGCGCGATCCACGACTTCTACATGGGCCCCCGCGCCACCGCGGCATGGCAGGCCGATCCCACCTCGCCCCGCGCAAAGGGCCTGCGCATGCAGGCGACCATGTTCGGCCGGGTCAACATGCTGCTGGCCCTCGCCGTGGTCATCCTCGCGGTGATCATGGTGCGCGGTTGGGGTTGATAGGACGGTAGCGTGGTACCTGTACGCCTGCGACTGCCGCTGCTGGCCCTGGGTGGGCTGGCCCTCGTCACGGGGATGTGGCTCGGGCTGGTGAGGCTCGGCTGGGGCCTTTACGGGCCGGGCCTGCCGCCTTCGCTCCCCGCGATGCACGGCGCGCTCATGGTCGGCTCGTTCTTCGGCACGCTGATCGGGCTGGAGCGTGCCGTCGCGCTCGGGCGGCGCTGGGCCTACCTCGCCCCACTGCTTAGCGGACTATCGGGCGTGGCGCTGCTCGTGGGCCTGCCTCGCGAAGTGGGCGCGGTACTCCTCTCCCTCAGCAGCCTGATGCTCGTCGCGATATACGCAGTCGTGCTCAGGATGCAATTCGCCTTGTTCACGGTGACCATGGCGCTCGGCGCGGTCGCGTGGCTGGGCGGCAACCTGCTGTGGCTGAGTGGGCGGCCCGTGTACGGGCTGGTCTACTGGTGGGCGGGCTTCCTCGTACTCACCATAGCGGGCGAGCGGCTGGAGCTGAGCCGCGTGCTGCGCCTGGGCTCCCGCGCACGTGCAGCCTTCGCGGGCGCGATGGCGCTGTTCGGTGTGGGGCTGCTCCTGTCGACTTTCGCGGCCGATGCGGGCGCGCGTGTCGCCGGGCTTGGCCTGCTGGCGCTATCCCTCTGGCTGGGGCTGAACGACGTGGCCCGGCGCACCGTGCGGCAGAAGGGCCTCACGCGCTTCATCGCAGTGTCGCTCTTGCTCGGTTACGTGTGGCTGGGCGTCGGGGGCGTGCTGGCGGCTGTGTTCGGCGAGTTGAGCGCCGGGCCGCGCTACGACGCGGTGCTGCACTGCCTGTTCCTCGGCTTTGTCTTCTCGATGGTGTTCGCCCACGCACCCATTATCCTGCCTGCCGTGACCGGCGCCGCCGTACCCTACCGCCCGCTGTTCTACGCGCACCTTGCCCTGCTGCACGCTTCGCTCGTGGTGCGCGTGGCGGGCGACCTCACGGGCTGGGCCGATGGTCGGCAGTGGGGCGGCATGGCGAACGTCGCGGCCGTTGTGCTCTTCGTCGCGTCAACCGCGTGGGCGGTCGCCACCGCCCGCCGGGCGAAAAGCGAGGGGCGAAGCAGGCGCTACGACAGCCTCCCCGGCACGCCGTAACCCCGCTTCGCCCTATCGAGGCGAGAAAACCCCTACGCCTTCGGCTTGATGTTCTGGTTCAGCCGGAACAGGTTGGCCGGGTCGTACTTGTTCTTCAGCGCGACCAGCCTCCCGTACACCTCGTCGAAGGTAGCCTCGATGTCGCTGTCATCCTCCTCGTTGAGCCCGGGGAAGTTGTAGTAACGCTTGCCCTGGGCCTCGCGCTCCATCTGCTTCACCACCTCGCGCGTCCAGGCGATATTGTCCTCGTCCTCCTCCGGGTGCTCCCAATTCGACTCGGGCGCGACCATGTAGAGGTAGTGGCGGGTGGTGAAGGCGCTGTTGTCCGGCCCGGAGCGCGCTATCGCCCCGCCCAGATGCCAAATGTCGAGGGTGGAGTGGGCCGAGGGGCGCCGTTCGTTAAGCTCGATTAGCTCGTCAATGGCTGCGTCGTCCAGCCCGGGCAGGAAGGCCGACTTCCAGTAATAGCGCATGGTGTGGGCCGGGTAGTCCTCGTCGAACATCTTCTGAAGCTCGACGAACGGCACCGGGCCGCTCAGGTCGAGCATCGGCTCGGCAAGCTCGCGCAAGGGCTGAAGAGCGCGCTCGGCCTCCTCGATGGGGCCGATGTAGGGCGCGCCTACGGCGAGGTAGCGCCTGCCGTGCAGCTCGGCGGGGTATGCCTCGGCGGCCGGGATGGTGCCGAAGAAGGTCAGTGCGCCTACCTCGTCGGGGGCCGTGGCGGTGTAATCGCGGAAGCCGCGCAGCGCCTCGCGGGCCGATTCGACCGGGTAGAACACGATTGCCGCCATCACCTCGGGCCCGACCGGGTGCAGCATGAACTCGAAGCGCGTGACCACGCCGAAGTTGCCGCCGCCTCCGCGCAGGCCCCACAGCAGGTCGAAGTTCTCGTTCTCCGAGGTATACACCACGCGCCCGTCGGCCGTCACGACCTCCGCGCCGATCAGGTTGTCGCAACTGAGGCCGTGCTTGCGCCGCAGCCAGCCGAGACCCCCGCCAAGCGTCAGGCCCGCGATGCCGGTGTCGGACACCAGCCCACCGGGGGCCGCGAGGCCGTACGCCTGGGTCGCCGCGTCCACGTCGGCCCACAGCGCGCCGCCGCCTGCGCGCACGATACGCCGTTCGGGATCTACCTCGACCTCACGCATGGGTGACAGGTCGATCACGATGCCGCCGTCGCTGGTGGCGTGGCCCGCGACATTGTGCCCGCCGCCGCGCACTGCCACGAGCAGGCCGTGGTCCCGTGCGAAGTTGACCGCCTCGACCACGTCGGCCGTGTCCGCGCACCGGGCAATAAGGGCCGGGCGGCGGTCGATCATGCCGTTCCACACCAGGCGGGCCTGCTCGTATTCGCCTCCGCCGGGGCGGATTAGCTGCCCGCGCAGGCGCTCGCCGAACGCGCGAATGCTTTGCTCGTCCAGGCTCGCGGCTGCCGGGCGGTTCATAACCGTGTCGCTCATTATTGTGCTCCTTCTATGGGGGTGTCTATGTAGTCTGCTCTTTTTACCGGTTGTTACAGGCACAGGCGCAGACTGCCCGCCGGGAATGCGGGGCGCGGACGGTAATATGGCGGGGAAGTATGCGGGGAATGGATCGGCGCCGGACGGCTCGGCAGGGCGCCGGGTGGGGCCTGTGCTTGCTCAGGGATTGTATCATGTGCCCCGGCGGGCCACTTACGCCATGGGGAGTAAAGCGCGGTGGGCCGGACGCTGTATCGGGGCGCGGCGCCGCGCACGCGGAAGCAATATGCCCGTATCACCCGCTTCAGGTATTGCCCGTTACGACATCATCTGGTATACGTTGTGTACACGAGCAGCCCGCAATGCTCGTCCCCCCTCCCCTTCCCCTCAGCGCGCGGGCTTTTCGCCTTACCCGGCCAACAACAACCGAAGGCTTCCTCCCCTCCGCCCACCCACGCCGAGAAATATCGCCCGGCAACCAGGCCGCGCTGCCCTCTGCCCCCGACCAGAATTGAGCCACGCATGAGCGCAATCGAAACGACCAACCCGGCTATCTCGGACGCAAAGCCTGCGGCGCGCAGCGGCGCGCTCAATCGGCGGGCGCTGCTTGCGCTGCGCGTGGCGGTGTCGGGCGGGCTGATCTACCTCATCCTGCGCGATGCCGACCTGCGGGCGGTGTTCGAGGCGATAGGCCGGGCGAACCTGGCGCTGGTGCTGCTGGCCTTCGTGCTCACGATGCTGGGCGCGGTGCTGGGCACGCTGCGGTGGCGGGCGCTGCTGGCGGCGCAGGGCGTGCGCGCTCCGCTCGGCAAGCTGCTCCAGTCGTACATGACGGGTCTCTTCTTCAACCAGATCCTCCCCTCGACCATCGGTGGCGACGCGAGCCGCGCGTACGACTCGTGGCGCATCGGCGGCACGAAGGCGGGGGCCGTGACGGTGGTATTCGTCGACAGGTTCCTGGGGATGCTGATGCTGCTGGCGTTCGCCGCGGTGTCGCTCCTGCTGTCGGGCAGCCTGACCTCGGTGCTGCCGTTCAGCCGGGTATGGATCGTGGCGGGCGTTGCGGTGATGGTGGGGGTCGTGTGGCTGTTATTTCTGCCGCCCCGCGCCTTCACGCGCCGGCTCGCCGAAGGCAGGGTGCCGTTCGCGGCGCGCATACGCACGCTGACCGAGGCGCTTGGCCTGTTCCACGGCCGCAAGGATACGCTGGCGGTGGCCTTGCTGTACTCCTTCGCCATACAGGGCAGCGTGATCGTGATCTACACGCTGATCGCCGCGTCGCTGGGCCTGCCGGTGCCCCTGTTCGACCTGCTGCTGATCGTGCCGCTGGCGGCGATGGTGCTCGTGTTGCCCATCTCGATCAACGGCATCGGAGTGCGCGAGGGCGTGTTCGCCTTCTTCATGGCCCCCTTCGGCGTGACCACGGCAGAGGCGGTGGCCTACGCCTGGATCGCCTACGCGATACTGGTGGCGCAGGGCCTGCTGGGCGGGGTAGTGTACGCGCTGAGGAACATGGAGACGCGAGGGGAAGAGCCGGAGGCAATTGCCGAGAGGCAATAAGAATGCCCGGCGGAGCGTATCCACCGGGCATGTATCGAAGGGATTTGTACCGCGCCTCAGCCAAATACGGCGAGGCGCACTAATCGCCGGCTCGTGTCTGTCCGAAGATTCCGGTACTGTTACCCATATCTGCCGCTGTGATCATCGGCATCCCTCCTCTACCTTTCGGTTGACTCGGGACTACGACTCACTTGGCCGCAGTCACCAGGAATCCGAGCAAGCCGCGTGCCACCCTGCGGCGGGATGGTAACGGGCGAGGGCTAAGCGCGCCTGACAAAACCGCGATGCAAGCAGGCGAGCAAGCAGGTTGGTTGCGAGCCACGGGATCGAGTCGAAGGGGCGCCTAGCGCCTGGGGAGCCGACGGTTTCCCGGTTTCTCCGAAGGCGGCGAACGCTTCAGAACAGTTCCTCGGCCAGCGCGACGATGATGCCCGCAGGGCCTCGCATGTAGCAGAGTCTGTACTTGTCCTCGTACTGGGCCACCTCGCCGACGAGTTCGGCGCCGCCCTCGCGCAGGCGAGCGACAGTGTCGTCCAGGCTTTCGACCGTAAACATCACGCTCCGCAGGCCCAGCGCGTTCGGCGGTGCGACCGCCGGTTCGATCTCGACCAGTTTTGGATTGCGAAACTTTGTCAGCTCAAGCCGCCCGTGCCCATCCGGGGTCCGCATCATAACGATGTCGACCTGGACACCTTCGATCGCGTTGACGCGGTCCACCAACGAGCCCTCGACCCGCGCCTCACCTTCGAGCGTCATGCCGAGGTCGGTGAAAAAAGCGATAGCGGCTGCAAGGTCGTCGACGACGACGCTGACGTGGTCCAACCTCTTGATCGTCATGTCGCAAGTATAGCAGAGGCCGTGCGCGGCGGTCCAGACCGACCGTTCTCGCGGGTTGGAAGTGGTTATCCGAGGAAACGCTGGGATACTAGGGCGCAGCCAGGCTGCCAAGCTGCCAAAAGACCAGATGGATGTCAGCCCGGGTGCCGTGCGCCCGTGGGCTTCGGCGGCTCCGGCGGGAGTAGCGGCGCGCT
>DASTEB010000338.1:0-16138 GCA_035710025.1 Chloroflexia bacterium | reverse complement strand
CGACCTGATCCACGGCCCCGCCACCGCCCCGGTGCCCTCCTACGAGACCCGCACGGTCGACGGCCGCCTGCAGGTACACATGGCGCGGCCGGCAGGCGCGACGGAGTAGGCAGTGACCAGTGGTCAGTGTCCAGTGGCCACTCACACAGGAGGGTAGCATTGTCCCGAAACAAGATGGCCGGGCCGTTCAGGGCGGCGCTGGCGGGCGCCGTGGCGGGCACCGCGGCCTCGGCCATGATGGACGTGTACTGGTGGGCCATGCAGGGCGTGCCGGGCGCGCGGCCCGAGCAGCAGCCCCGCCCCGGCGACCACACCCCCGGGCACGAGCCTGCTACCCAGAATATGGCCGACGCCTTCTGGCGGGCCGTGACCGGCTCGGAGGTGCCCCGCGACAAGAAGGCGGTTGCGGGCGTGGCGGCGCACTACGCTTTCGGCGCGGCGTGCGGCGCGCTGTGGGGTGTGTACGCCGCCATGCGCCGCCGAAGCGCTCTGCCCGAGGGCGTGCTGTACGGCGTGGCGATCTGGCTGCTGGGCGACGAGATAGCCTTCCGCGCGGCGAAGATGTCGCCCGAGGCGGAGAAGGTGCCGCTGTCCGAGCACGCGCAGGCCTTCGGCGCGCACCTCGTGTACGGCGCGGGCACCGCCGCGATCACCGAGCGGCTGGCGAGCGGCTAAACCGTCCGATCCGAGGGCAAAGAAAACGCCGGTACCCTTGCGGATACCGGCATTTCGCTGCGGGCGAACAGGCTGGGCCTACTCGCCGGGACCCTTCTCGATAGGGGCGTCTACCAGGTTGCCCCACTCGGTCCAGCTTCCGTCGTAGTTGCGCACGCGTGGGTAGCCGAGCAGGTAGGTCAGCACGAACCAGGTGTGCGACGAGCGCTCGCCGATGCGGCAGTAGGCCACCACGTCCTTCTCGGGCGTGATTCCCCGCGAGCCGTAAATCTCGCGAAGCTGGTCGGCCGGCTTGAAGGTGCCGTCCTCGTGGGCGGCGGTGGCCCAGGGTATGTTCTTCGCGCCGGGGATGTGGCCGCCGCGCTGCGCGCCCTCCTGAGGGTAGTTGATCATGTGCAGCAGCTCGCCCGTGTACTCGGGGTTGGAGCGCACGTCTACCAGTGCAGTCCCCTCGCGCAGGCTCTTGCGCTGGGTATCAAGCAGGCCCATCACCTGGTCGCGAAAGGCGCGGATCTCGGCGTCGTTGCGCTCGGGCGCGTTGTACGTGGCGCGCTCGTAGGTGGGCACCTCGCGGGTGAGCGGCCTGCCCTCCTCGATCCACTTCTGGCGGCCGCCGTCCATCACCTTTGCATTGGTGTGGCCGAACAGCTGGAATACCCAGAAGGCGTAGGTGGCCCACCAGTTGTTCTTGTCGCCGTAGAAGACCACCGTGGTGTCGTTTGAGATGCCGCGCTCGGCCAACACCTCCGCGAAACGCTCGCGGTTGACGTAGTCGCGCTCGACCGGGTCGTTCAGGTCGGCGTGCCAGTCCAGCTTGACCGCGCCGGGGATGTGGCCCTGGTCGTACAGCAGGATATCTTCGTCCGACTCGACGATGCGCAGATTGGGGTCGCCGATGTGGTCCTCGACCCACTGGGTAGAAACGAGCACGTCGGGCCGAGCGTACCCGGCGAACTTGCTTTCGATCTGGTTTGTAGTCTCTCTTGTTGTGGTCGCGTCCATTGTATCCTCCATACCGGAAATTGGAGTGCCCCTCATTATACACTGATTCTTCTGTTTTAAGTCGATCGATGCGTCAAGGCCCAGTCGGGCATCATCAAGCAAGACCCGCCGGCCGAGTCGCGAAGCGACGTCGAACCGGCGGGTCTTGTCCCGCGCGCCATTTCCCTGCCAGGCTGCGCCCTACTGAGGCCGCAGCGTGCCGGCGAAGATCTGCCAGGCCAGGGCCGACTTAGCCACCAGGCTCAGCACGATGTACATCCGCTCCCCGAACAGGTAGTTCTTCCAGGGGCCTACTTTCTTGTACTGCAGCCACATGTTCAGCGCGAAGATGTTGAAGAAGACGAAGATCGAGGCGATGATCGCGTATACGAAGCCGGGGATCTGGGTGTCGACCGACTGCGCCGCGCCAACCAGGTACATGCCGATCGTGATCCACGGGATGATGCCGGCCACGCAGCCGAACACGAAGGCAGTCCAGTCTACCTTCTCCGTAGTCCGGTTGTGCTTTTCCATCATCAGCCCGAACAGGTTCATCGTAGCGTTCAGCGAGAAGAGCAGGATGAGGCTCGACATGTCGTACATGCCGCACAGCATGGCGATAATCACGATCATGAGCGACGAGCTAAGGGCATATTCATACCAGCGCGCCGGGTTCATGCCGCGCTCCAGGTTGCGAACGTACCACCTGTACCCGACGGTAGCCAGGATGAAGTGGGCAGCCGCCGAGAGGAGCAGGAAGACAGCCACCGCCGGGCCGATGCGCAGGTCGCCTGCTTGCTGAAGGTTCTGCCCCAGCGTGCGGGCCTCGGGATCGAACCTTAAGTATGCAGTAGTGAAAGGCAGGGTGAAGGCGTTGCTGAGCAAGATCATCGCGATGCCCTGTACCAGGTGCAGGACGCCCATCACGCCGTTGAAGATGCGCAGCCCCGAGTACGTCTTCTCGGCCGCCGCAGGGGTGTTTGCAAGGACCCCTAATTGCGTATCAGTCGTTGCCACGGTATTACTATTGCCTCCCGAGTATTACGATAACTTGCCGGGTTGCCTCGTACCCAACCCGGGGCATGGGGATGTAGAGAGCATGATGGCCCACTGCCGGCCAGGGGCTCCTTACTCCTGCTGATGCTACGCGCCAGAACGGCGGCCGGTTTGTGGGCTGGCGGGGCC
The DNA here is from genome assembly GCA_035710025.1 of Chloroflexia bacterium. GTDB lineage: Bacteria > Chloroflexota > Chloroflexia > QHBQ01 > JADMIH01 > JADMIH01. The sequence continues at coordinate 13,297 of DASTEB010000338.1, read as the reverse complement.
AGGGCGTGGGACGCCGAGTTGCCGCTCGGCTGCCGTGACAGTACCGAGCGGCGCTCAGAAGCCATACTCCTGTGAGCGCAGGCGCGGCACGAGGAACGATGTGGGGCGCTCGTCGCGGGGCTGGCGCCGAGGCTATCTTCCCGCGCTCACTCGGCGTTGCTTATCGAGCAGTATCCTTACTGCTCCAGCGCGCTGCTGTGCGTGAGCCAACCAGGCCCACCGCGGGAGCGTAGACGCGTGCGCAGGCCCATGCCGAACCACACCGCTCGCATGGCCCACCGCGAGCGCTTCTTATAAAGGAAGCGGGCGGCTCGGGTGCGCCGGGCCATGTGCTGCCCCAGCGGGTGCGCCACGAGCCTGTCGCGGTAGCCCGCGAAGCTGAGGTCGCCCGACTCGAATGCGGTAGCGAGTTCCTCGGCAACGACCTCGCCGTACCACAGGGCGCACGAAATGCCGTCGCTCACCAGCGGCTCGATGCCCGCCGCGTCGCCCGCCAGTAACACGTGCGGGGCCGAGAACTGCGCCTCGGGGTCGAACCAGCGCCCGGGGTTGCCCATCAGCTCGTACTCGGACAGGCTGATGCTCCGTTTCGAGAGGTAGCCGGCGAAGATGCCCTTGAGATCGGCCATCGGCTGGTCGGGCAGCACGCGGCTGTCGAACACGCCCCGGTTCATGTACGGCTCGCCGTCCACCGCGCTGGGGAAGTCCCACACGTAGCCCTGCAGGCCGTGCTTTATCGCGGTGAAGTCGAATACCACCCGGTGGTGTACGAACTCGGGCGTGGTCGCGGGGTCTTCCGGCGTGAGTATCTCTATTAGCCGGGCCACACGCGACGGCCCGTCCAGCCCGGCGAAGCGGCGCACCGCACTCTTCGCCCCGTCCGCCGCCACCACCCCCCGCGCACGTAGCTGCCCCTGCGTCGTTTCGAGCACCACGCAGCCATCCTCGACCCTCATGCCCGTCAGGCCCACGCCCTCGCGTATCTCGGCCCCGCGCTCGCGGGCGGCGTCCACCAGAGCCGCGTCGAAGCGCTCGCGCCGGATGATCTTGATGGCGTTGGGCTCGCGGTAGCGGGTGCGCTGGTTCTCAAAGCGGATCTCGATCTCGTGTATGGGCACGTAGTTCAGCACCAAATCGAGATCGAGCCGGTCGAGCAGCGCCTGGCTGATGCCCGTGAGGCCGCCGCCGCACAGCTTGTGGCGCGGGAACGCTGCCCTGTCGATCACCAGCGTGCGGCGGGCAAGGTCGGGCGCGCGCCTGAGCAGGTGCATCGCCGTCGAGGTACCGCAAGGCCCCGCCCCGACTATAACCACATCGAATGTTCGAGGGTCCGATTCCATAGCTTGTGCGGACGGCAAGCCCGCCGCCTGCCCGACCATTATAGAGCCGCCGCCATGCGCGCGCAATCGGGCCGGGGGCGCCGTACGTTCCGCCGGGCGATGCCCATAGCTGGTATACTGTAAGGTAGACCACATTTCGGGAGGCAACGGCATGGACCTCGGGCTAAAGGGCACGGTGGCGGTGGTAGCAGCTGCGAGCCAGGGACTGGGCAGGGCGGTAGCCATGCAGCTTGCGCGCGAGGGGGCCAGCCTCGCCATCTGCTCGCGCAAGCAGGACGCCATCCAGACGGCAGCCGCCGACATCCGGCAGCAGACCGGGGTCGAGGTCGTGGCAGTAGTGGCCGATGTGAGCACGCCCGAGGGGCCCGAGGCGCTGGTACACGCGGCGGTCGAGCGGTTCGGGCGGCTCGACATACTGGTGTGCAACGCGGGCGGACCGCCGCCGGGCGGCTTCTCGCGCCAGCACGATGACGAGGCGTGGCGGCAAGCGTTCGACCTGAACTTGCTGAGCGTCGTGCGCCTGATACGGGCCGCGATCCCCTACCTGCGGCAGAGCGGGCGCGGGCGCATCATCAACATGGTTTCTTCCTCGGTCAAGCAGCCTATCGAGGGGCTGGTGCTGTCCAACGCCGTGCGGTCGGGCGTGATTGGGCTGGCGAAGACGCTTGCCACCGAACTTGCCCCGGACGGCGTCACAGTGAACAACATCGCGCCGGGCCGCTTCGATACCGCCCGCATCCGCGAGCTTGACCAGGCCCGGGCAAGGTCGCTAGGCATCACCGAAGAGCAGGCGCGCAATGAAGCCATCAAGCAGATCCCGTCGGGCCGCTACGGCCGCCCCGAGGAGTTCGCCTACCTCGCCGCCTTCCTCGCCTCCGACAAGTCCTCCTACATCACGGGCGCTACCGTCCAGATAGACGGGGGCATGGTCAAGAGCCTGTTGTAAACCGTCAAACGTCATGCGTAATGCGTAATACGTCACTCCCGTACCTGTTACTGACATTCGACGCATCACGCGCGCTTACACCATCCGTTATACACCGCATTAGGCCGGATGGCTTATGACTCGGGGCGAGGCGCTGCTGTATTCTCTTACTGTGGAATGCCCTACCCGGCGGGCCGCGCTCTCGCAAGGCGCACTGCCGCTGCGCCCGGTCTGGATCCACACTCATACCTTCCGCAGATCGTATGGCCGCTAGCCTTTTCCGGGCGGTCCTTCGTACTATAGGCAATCATACAGCAGGTCATCCATGGAAGTAATAACTGGCGCAAGCGCTCACGAGGAGCCGCGCGACCGCGCTGAGGGCGCACCCGAAACCGCAGACGAGCCTTCCCGCCCCGAGGTGCCCTCCGAGGCAACGCCCGAAGTCGCCTACGAGACCTCGAAGCCCGAGGTACCCAGGGCCGAGACCCCGCGAGCCGAAGACTACGGGGCCGAGATCTCCAGGCCCGAGACTCCGCGGGCCGAAACGCCGCGCACCGAGATAGCTGAGGGCGAGGGCGAGGACGAGGAGCAGGACGAAGACAAGGGCGTCACGCCCAAATCGAACCGCGAGTTCGTCACCCGCAAGGTCAGGACCGGCACGGTCAACTGGGTGAAGGACACCGCGCGGGGCATGGTCAACTCGGCGGCAATGGTGCTTTTCACGCTGCTGCTTGTGCAGATCGGCGTGATGGCCGAGGCTAAGGAGTTCTCCTTCGACCTGTTCGCCCCCTACGAGTTCTGGAAGAGCTTTTCCGGCCTGGTGGTCGACTGGTCGCAGTGGAACGAGTGGCTGCTGCTCGGCCTCGCGCTGGCAGCCGCGGCCGCCACCGTGGGGCTGTACCTGCGCTGGCGCGCCTACGTGCGCAAGCACCCCGTCGAGGAAGAGGAGTACGAGACCGGCCCCGACGGCAAGCCCCACAAGAAGCGCAAGCCCTTCTTCCAGCGCACAGAGGACGTGCTCAACAGCATGAAGACGGTGACCACCGCGGGTATGATTTCCGCGCTGCTGTTCGGCGCGTACGCCTACCAGCAGTACCTGTGGAACGTCGAGCTTCCGGTGCCCGCCGACAAAATCGGCGTGGCCTTCACCCGCCAGATCGGCAGCACCGTGGCCGTCGACAGGCTGGCCGACGCCCTGCGCCAGATGGGCCACGAGGGGCAGATTGTCATGCGCAACCTGCCCGTGACCTTCGACGCCCGCGACACGGCCCAGGCACAGGAACTCGCCCGCCGCATCGGCGCGCAGGCCGTGGTCATCTACCGGGAGGAAGACGCATCAGCCCCCGCATCCGCCGCTCCGCCCGACGGAATGGCCGGCCTCGCCTCACCGCCCCTCCAGGCAGCGGAAGCAACTACCGCGACCACGCGCACCGCCCGCTACACCGCCTATGTGGTATTCGCCGACCCTCAGATGGGCGTCGAAATCCCCGTGCCCCAGCGCTCGGCGTCGGGCGGCGTGCAGACCCTCGCCTTCAAGACCAAGGAAGGGGTCGAGATACCCCGTCTGGAGACGACCGACCTGGGCCGCCTGATGGAGGCCACCGCGGGCGTGCTCCTGTACGACAAAGACCGCTACCTGCCTGCCATCTCGCACCTGACTAACGCCCTGCCACCCACCGGTGAGCCTGCCACCCAGAGCGACGCACTCATCTACTACTACCTGGGCGCCGCCCACTACCTGATCAACGAGAACGAAAAGGCCGCCGAGGCGTACGACCGCGGCATCGAGATCTACGCGGCCAACCCGCGCCCATCCCTGCAGGACCGCATCACATACGCACGCGCCCTCTCTACCCGCGGCCTGCTGTACTTCAATGCGGGCAACCCCGAGGCCGCCGAGCGCACTCTTGCCAGAGCCACAGCCCTGCGCGAAGAGATAGACGGCGACCAGTCGGCCCTGAGCGACCCCGCTACATTCCGGCGGGTGCACGAGACCTTCGGCAACGCCTACGTCTACCGCATGCAGATCGAGCAGCGGCCCGAGGGCGGCGACCCCGAAGCCGCCAAACTGTGGGCCGACCGCGCCCGGCAGGAGGCCGAGGCCCTTCTCTCACGCGAGGACGACTGGCGCGGCCGCCTCAGCGGCATCTGGATGACCTACCGCACGGGCGATTGCGAGGGCGCATACACCCTGGGCCAGGACATGCTCGCCGACGATGCGGACAGCCGATACGGCCACCAGGTACTCTGGCGCATCGCCGCCATGCGCGACAAGACCATCGTGAACAGCGAGAGCAAGCAGCACATAGACGCGCTGGCCCGCCTCTACCCCAACGACCTGACCGTGCTGCAGATGCTCTCGTCCTACTACACGATGGCCCACTACTTCAACGACCCGGGCTACGTCGAATCCCTGCGCGAGACGCTCGACGCGATCCTGGCGGTCGACCCGTACAACGTGGGCGCGCTGGACAACTACGCCAACCTGATGTACTTCAAGACCCTGCCCTCGCTCGACCTGTCGGCCACGCCGATCTTCTACGGCACAGGCGACGAGCGCACCTTCTACAAGGAGCACGAGGAGTGGATCAGGGACCCCCGGCGTACCCGCGACATACTGGTCGAGATCGACCAGGCCCGCGAGTACGTCACCCGCTGGAAGGAAGAGGTGCAGCCGGGCGAGTTCATGCCCGTGTTCTACGCCGCGCGCCTCAGCGCCAACGCCGAGGCCCGCCTGTATGAGTACTCCTCGGTCGTGGGCGAGGACAAGGCGCTCTCCGACATGTACGAGCCCGCCTGGGAGCGCGCCGTGCGCGACGCCGAGACCGCCCTCGACCCGTCGCTTGAGCACACGCCCTACGAGCGCATCCAGGCGCTGTCGCTCGCCATGTCCCACTGGGTGCGCCTCTACTGGAGCGGCGCGCTCACCCGGGACGACGACAAGATGCGCCGGGGCGTGGAGGGCAACCTGGAGTACGAGAAGGAGCTTGAGGCCCTGCTGGAGGCCAACCCGCCCACCAACCAGGACGAAGTGACAGCGCAGATGACCGCGTACGTGTCGCTGGCCAACCAGGCCGGTATCGGCACGCTGTACTACAACTCTGTGGGCAACACCGAGAAGTCGGGCGAGTACGACAAAGCGTTCGAGGAGCGCATGGCCCGCTGGAGCGAGCTGATCTCGCAGGGCAACACCACCATCGCGCAGGGCGCTGTGGAGCTTGACCGCCCCCTGTGCCCCACCGGCGAGCTGAAGCTGCTGGCCCGCCAGACCGCCGCCGACAAGGGCAACGACAAGGCGGTAGAGGACCTCGCCCGCTACACCGAGCTTTACCCCGGCGATCCGGCGGGCTTCGTCGACCTCGGCTGGTACCGCTACCTGGCGGGCGACCTCGAGGGCGCGCTGGTAGCGACTGAGAAAGCTATCGCGCTCAACCCGAATGAGCTTGTCGCGCTGGGCAATCGGCCCGTGATGCTGGCAGCGCTGGGGCGCGAGGGCGACGTGGCCGAGGCCGAGCGCACGTTCCTCGGCGCGCTGGACACCAGGCGCCCCGCCGAGAGCATGACCACGCTGACCCTGCACACGATCGACCTCGTGATCGAGTCGCGCGACAAGGAGAATATGCGCCCGGCCATCGCCACGATGATCGGCGAGATCGAGAAGCACCTCGACGCCATGCCAACGGAGATGCAGGAGGACTACCCCTGGCACCTGATGCCGCAGCGCAACAACCTGGGCGCCGCCTCGATTTGGGTGGGCGACTACGAAGGCGCGCTTCGCCACCTTGACGAGGCGCTTGAATTGAACGACAGGCACGCGCTCGCCCAGTCGAACGTGGGTCTCGCGAAGATCGCCTCGGGCGACGCGGCGGGGGGACTTGAGGCATACCGGCAGGCGATCAAGATCGCAAACGGCTACCTGCTCGACGTCGAGGGCCGGGAGCGCACCGACAACCTCGAGATATGGGCGGGGCTGGCCCACGGCGACCTGTCGAACGCCATGGAAGCGCTGGCCACCATGGTCGAGCAGCGCCCCGAGCTAAAGGACGCAGCCCAGCCCGCGCTCGACTTACTGGCCAGGGCCACGACCAACTTCCAGCAGCAGATGAACCCGGCCGCGCCGTAGCGCCAGGAGCGCAGGGCAGAAAGCGAACACATGCCGCACTTCGATCACGCCTCGTGCACGCTGCCGCAGACCTGGCCGTCTGCCGATGAATCGGTGCTGGTGCTGACCATGCGTAGGCCCCGAGGCTGGTGGCTGAAAGCCGTGCGCGATGCAGGCGGCCTCTGGGTGAAGGAAGCGGCCCCGTCCAACACTCTGCTCGACGCCTACCGGCGCGGGGAGATAGGGTGGGATGAGTTCGCGGTGCGCTACCGGGACGAGATGCTAGGCGAGCGCCCCGAGGTGCTGGCGGAGCTAGTGCGCCTCGCACAAAAGCACCCGCGCCGGCGCCTCACCGTGATGTGCTGGGAACGGCTCGGCGAGGCGCACCCCCACTGCCACCGCACGGTGCTGGTCGACATGCTCAACGAGATCTCGCAGGCGTAGGCCTTACGACTCCGAGAAGCAAGCCGCGAAGCGGCGACAGAACTTAGCCCCGGGCTTGCGCCCGGGGAAAGCGGCTACCTAACCAAACCCCAAGCCGCGAAGCGGCGACAGACCTCCGGCAGCCGCTCTGTCATTGCCACAGATAACGCTCGTCGTATTCGATCTCATGCAGCTTGAGAAGTACAAGGAACTCCTGCTCGAAGGTGACCTTGCGGTGGTGCTCCTCCTGCGAGGCGATATACCTCTCTACGTCGGGGATCGCCGTTCGGCTGACGCTGAAAGCGCCGTATCCCCGCTGCCACCCGAATAGCCTGTTATCGCGCCACCGCTCGTGTACCCAACGGGACGAATTCGCTTTGAGCACCTGCATTGCCTCGGCCATGGCGACGGTCGGCGGCAGGTAGATGAGCAGATGAACGTGGTCCGGCATGCCGTTGATGTGGATCGCCTTGCCACCCCTCTCCCGCACGATACCGCCCATGTAGGCGTACAGGTCGGCCTTCATATCAGGATTGATCAGAGGGGCGCGGTCCTTGGTGGCGAAGATAACGTGGGTGACCAGGTGGGTGAAGGTGTGAGTCATATGAACCTCTGTCGCCCCTTCGGGGCTTGGGGTTTGTCTAGGTGGCCGCTCTCCCCGGGCTTGCGCCCGGGGCTAAGTTCTTGCGCCGCTTCGCGGCTTGCATTGGGGCCTCGTGAGCAAATCGGCGACATCGAGCCAATGGGCGGGCCATTCTCTTTCACCCGCTACGCGGGCTTGCAGACTTCGGGCGGTCGGCAACCGCTTGGCCTTGCTAGGAGCTCCTATTCGATCTTCGTGGCGATGCCGTAGACCGCGTTGGGTCCCACCCAACCGTTGGTCCGGCCGCGGTTGTTGCCAATTAGAAACCGGCCCTTGCTCACGGCTTTAACCAGGTGCAGATAGTCGCGGCCGTTCACGCGCACCAACACCACATCTCCCGGCTTGAGGTTCTCGGGCACGCACGGCTCCAAAGTGACGAGCGCACCGTCGTCAACCTTGCCCTTCATGGAGTGGCCGCGAGGACGTACCTGTACCGTTTCGCCTCGTCGCAGCGCCTCTTTAGCGTGGTCTGCCCACCCCATGTCTTACCTCCCTCCTCCGGATCCTTCCCATGCGCTCACCTGTCCCGCCTTCATTGGCCTACCCGCCGCGAAGTCCCTCCAGCATCCTCTCAAGCCCGGCTTTCGCCTCGGCCAGTGCCGCCGAGGGGTCGTGGGAGCGGGCGATCCACATGGCCGACTCGGTCATCGCGCCGAGCAGCAGGTGCGCCGTAGCGTCGAGCGACTCTAGCCGGATGGCGCCGCTCTCCTGCGCTACCCGCAGCCCCTCCTTGAGAGCGCCGAGGCAATAGCGCGCGTCCAGCTCGCGCTTGGCGTCCCAGCTTAGCACAGCAGGGGCGTCGAGCAGCGTTATGCGCTGCACCTCAGGGTCGACGCTGCACTCCAGGAACTCGTGGCAGGCCGCGACCAGCGCGGACCACGGGTCGGGCGCGGCGTCGGCTACCCGGTCGATCCGGTCGTTCACCTCCCGCTGTATCTGCTCGTACAGAGCGGTGAACAGCCCGTCCTTCCCCCCGAAGTGGTGGTACAGCGCGCCGCGGGTCAGGCCTGCTTCCCGCACCAACTCCTCCGCGGGCACCTCGTTGTAGCCGCGCTCGACGAACAGGCGCCGCGTCACCTCGAGCAGGCGCGCCTTCGTGGCCTCGGTTCGTTCCGCTTGCCGGGTCATTTGATTTCTCCGTCTTAAGACCGATTACATACATTCTGTATGTATGTTATATCATGAGCATAATGTAAACGCAAGGGGCCAGGCTCCTCTCAGTATAGGACATCTCAATAAGGCCCAACGGCAATCCGCCACAAAAAGCAACCATAAAGGAGAGATCGAAATGAAAGTAGCAGTTTTCGGAGCAACCGGCACCATCGGCCGCCAACTCATCGAACAGGCGCTAGAGCAGGGACACACCGTCACCGCCTTCGTGCGCGACTCTGCTAAGCTCGACATCAAAAGCCCCTACCTGAAAGTCGTGCAGGGCGATGTGCTGGACCCCGCATCGGTAGAGAAGGCCGTGCAGGGGCAGGACGCCGTGCTGTGCTCCATCGGCGCGGGCAGGAAGGGCACCGTCCGCTCGGAGGGCACGCGCAACATCGTGCGCGCCATGGAGAAGGCGGGCGTGCGGCGTCTCATCTGCCAGTCGTCCCTCGGGGTGGGCGACAGCCGGGGCAACCTCAACTTCCTCTGGAAGTACGTCATGTTCGGCGTGCTCCTGCGCGAGGCGTTCAAGGACCACGTTCTCCAGGAGAACTTTGTGAAGCAGAGCCGCCTCGACTGGACCATCGTTCGCCCTGCCGCCTTCACCGACGGCGAGCGCACCGGCAACTACCACCACGGCTTCCCCGGCACGCGCAACGGCCTGCGGCTCAAGATCTCCCGGGCCGACGTCGCCGACTTCATGCTGAAGCAGCTTGGCGACAGCGCCTACCTTCGCAAGACGCCGGGCCTGTCCTACTGACCCGGCTGCGCCTATCCCGCGCTTTCACTAACAGGAGGCACCCATGGAATCCGCAGTGGACTGGCTCTACGTCCTTACGCTTCTCACGGCGCTCGGCTCGGGGCTGATGGCCGGGGTCTTCTTCGCCTTCTCGTCGTTCGTGATGAAGGCCCTCGCCCGCCTCTCCCCCGCCGAGGGCATCGCCGCGATGCAGTCGATCAACATCACGGTGATCAACCCGCTGTTCATGGCGGTCTTTCTCGGCACAGCTGTCGCCGGCCTGGTCGTAGCGGTCGCGGCGCTTCTGCGGTGGAACGAGCCGGGAGCGGCCTACTTGCTCCTCGGCGGCGCGCTCTATCTCGTGGGCTGCTTCGTGGTGACGGGCGCGTTCAACGTGCCGAGGAACAATGCGCTGGCGGCGACCGCGCCCGGCGACCCCAACGCCCACAGGCTCTGGGCCGACTACCTGTCGCGCTGGACGGCCTGGAACCACGTCCGGACGGCAGCCTCGCTCGCGGCGGCTGCCGTCCTCACCATCGCGCTTGCTTCCTGACGCCCCTGCGCCGTGCGGGTCCGGGCTATGCCGGGCTTTGCACGGCGCTTTCGGTTGCCCGCTCCACCGGGCAGCCCTGCTCCTGCCAGCCGTCGAAGCCGCTGTACATCTCCACCACCCGGCGGCCGCCCTGCGCCGACAGGATCGAGGCCGCGATGGCCGAGCGAGTGCCCGACCCGCAGTACACCAGCACAGTGCGGTCCTCGGGCACATCGTCCAGGCGCTGCCGCAGGTGGTACAGGGGGATGTTCTCGCTGTCGGGGATATGTCCTTCGGCGTACTCGTCGGGGGCGCGCACGTCCAGCACGGCCATATCTCGCCCATTGCGCCCCAGCAGCCCTGAAGCTTCCCGCGCGCTCACCCGTTCGTACGACAGGCCCTCCGACTCGACGCCCTCCGCGGACTGTACTGACGCGGGCGACCAGTAGCCCGCCACGCTGTCCAGCCCGATGATCTGCAATTCCTCAACCACGCGCAGCACGCTCGCGTCGTCAGCGATCAGCGCGATGGGCCTGTCGTACGGCAGCAGCCACCCGGCCCACTTGAGGAAGTCGCTCCCCCAGGAGATGTTGAGCGTGCCGGGCACGTGGCTCTCGGCGTATCGCTCGGGCGGGCGCACGTCCACCACCGGGATGCTCGCCTCCAGCGCCCGCGCAAGCTCGGCCGGGGGCAATCGCCTCGCCCCTGCCGTCGGCCTGGGTGCCGGGCCTTGCTTGTTGATGCGCTTCATCTGCGCGAAGTAGGCGGGCGGCTCGGGCTGGCCCTCGAGCACGGCGCGCACGAACTCGTCCTCGTTCTCGATCCGGAACGCCCAGCCGAACATCTTCTCGTAGCCCACCGTGGTCTGGGGCACCGCGCCGAGCGACTTGCCGCACGCGCTCCCCGCGCCGTGGCCGGGCCATACCTGCAGGTAATCGGGCAGCTCGCGGAAGCGGCGCAGCGAGCGGAATAGCTGCCGCGCGCTGTCCTCCATCGTGTCGCGGTAGCCCGCGGCGCGCTCCAGCAGGTCGGGGCGGCCCACGTCGCCCACGAACACGAAATCGCCCGTGAAGATGCCCATCGGCCTGTCGGCGTTGGCCCCGTCGGTCAGCAGGAAGCTTACGTGCTCGGGCGTGTGGCCGGGTGTGTGCATCACTTCGAGGCGCACCCGGCCCACGGGGATGGTATCGCCGTCGCGCACGAGCGTTACCCCGGCCTCCCCGGCGAACTCGTACTGCCAGTCGGCCGTGCCCTCGCCCGACAGGTACAACCGCGCGCCCGTTGCCCGCGCCAACTCAAGCGCGCCCGACACGAAATCAGCGTGGATGTGCGTCTCGGTCACGCCTGTGATGCGCAGGCCCTCGCGCTCGGCGGTCTCGACGTACTTCTGCACGTCGCGGTTGGGGTCGATTACGAGCGCCTCGCCCGTGGACTGGCAGCCGACGATATAGCTCGTCTGGGCCAGCGGTTCGTGGTAAATACGTTTCAGCAACATTCGCGCAACCTCCTGCTCTACTTACCCACATTGATGCAGCCGGGAGGCAGGCGGTTACAAGATCGGGCGGCTGCGCGCTGTACCGGTCAGTCGCTCTCCACCGCCCAGCCGCGCACCCGCTCGACGGCTGACTGCCATCGGGCGTACAGGCGGTCGGCGTGGGCGCGGTCCATCTGCGGGGTAAAGGTCTGCCCCGCCCGCCAGTTACGGGTGATGTCGTCCTCGCCCTGCCAGTACCCCACGGCAAGCCCTGCGAGGTACGCCGCGCCGAGCGCCGTCGTCTCGGCCACCTCGGGGCGCACAATTGGCACGCCGAGCACGTCGGCCTGGAACTGCATCAGGAAGTCGTTGCCCACCATGCCCCCGTCCACCCGCAATTCGCCCAGCGGTTGCCCGCTGTCCTGCGCCATCGCGTCGACCACGTCGCGGGTCTGGAACGCCACCGCTTCGAGCGCCGCTCGCGCTATCTCGGCCTTGCCGCTGCCCCGGGTCAGCCCGAGGATGGCGGCGCGGGCGTAGGGGTCCCAGTAGGGCGCGCCCAACCCCGCGAAGGCAGGCACGAAGTATACCCCGCCCGTCGAATCGACCGACCGCGCCAGCGACTCGGTCTCGGGGGCCGACGCGATGATGCCCAGGCTGTCGCGCAGGTACTGCACCGCCGCCCCCGCCACGAACACCGACCCTTCGAGGCAGTATGTCGTGCGGCCGCCAACTCGCCAGCCGACCGTAGTCAGCAGCCCGCTCCTGCTGGCGACGGGGCGCTCGCCCGTGTTCATCAGCAGGAAGCAGCCCGTCCCGTAGGTGTTCTTCACCATGCCGGGCTCGAAGCACGCCTGCCCGAACGTAGCCGCCTGCTGGTCGCCCGCAGCCCCCGCCACCGGGATGGCCCCGCCCAGCAGCCCCGCCACAGTCTCGCCGTACACCTCGCTGCTGCCGCGCACCTCGGGCAGCATCCCCGCGGGCACGCCGAGCGCGGCCAGCAGATCGGCGTCCCATGCGAGCGTGTGGATGTTGAACAGCAGCGTGCGGCTGGCGTTCGACACGTCGGTCACGTGGGCACGGCCGCCTGTTAGCCGCCAGATGAGGTAGGCGTCCACCGTGCCGAACAGCAGGTCGCCGCGCTCGGCCCGCTCCCTCGCGCCCGGCACGTTGTCCAGTATCCAGCGCAACTTGGTGCCGCTGAAATAGGGGTCGAGCACAAGCCCGGTACGCTCCCGGAACATGTCCTCCAGGCCGCGCGCCTTCAGGTCGTCGCACATGGGCGCGGTGCGGCGGTCTTGCCACACGATGGCGTTGCACACAGGGCGTCCGGTGTCGCGCTCCCACACCACCACCGTCTCACGCTGGTTCGTGATGCCCACCGCCGCCACATCGCCCGCCCCGATACCTGCCATGCGCATTGCCTCGCGGGCCGTCTCAAGCTGGCTGTTCCAGATATCCTCGGGGTCGTGCTCCACCCACCCGGCGCGGGGGAAAATCTGGCGGAACTCGCGCCCGCTCTGCGCGACAATCCTCCCCGAACGGTCGAACACGATAGCGCGCGAACTGGTAGTCCCCTGGTCCAGAGCCAGTACGTAACGGTCGGGCATGGTCACTCTCCAAGGCTATTGTCTTTCACACAAAGGCGCAAAGGCCGCAGAGTTTATTTGAGGTTCCCAGCCGTACTAGACCGAGCACCCAAGCCAACCCCCACAATTCACTGCGTTGCTTCTGCGCACTTTCAGTCTCAAACCATAAGACCTTTGCGACCTTTGCGTCTTTGTGCTCAACAAAATCAAGGTGCGGCGACGAGCGGGATGGGGAGGTCGGGCACGGCGAGGAGGGCTGTGAGGCGGTCGTACTCGGCGATCTGGCGGGCAACCTCAGCGTCGTCCCAGCCAAGCTCTCGGGCCATTACCGCGGCTACGCGCCCGGCCGCGCCCATGCCGTGCTCGCGGTCCTCGATG
>DASTEB010000337.1:0-13964 GCA_035710025.1 Chloroflexia bacterium | reverse complement strand
CCATGGGGCAAGATCTATGTCACTAGTTTGAGCTTACAACTAGATGGTCCATGACCCGCACTCAACCGAACCACACCAAGCTCTTACAGGGCCACGGCTTCGCGTGGGTGCGCGTCCAGGACCCCGGCAACCAGGTCACCGACCACTACTACAGCCAAGACGACACCTGCGAAGTTTGCGGCCACCCAAACCTCAAGCCCGCGTAGCGGGCGTAGGTGAATCCCGCGGGGCGTAAGCCCGCGGATGCCGCGCCACCAGCAGGGTTGCACCGTGTAACATGGTCCACCCCAGGCTCACGCCATGGCGCGATCTGAAGCAGGGGAGGACTACAACTCCGCCGTGTGCTCGCGCTCGTGCTCGAGGGCGCGGCGCAGCGCCTTGGCGAGGGTCCACGGCTCGTCGGGGCGGTTGGCCCAGGTGGGGTAGATAACCTCGGCGCGCTTGTCAGCGGGGACGGCCCGCGCCCGCCTGACCAGTATCTCGCGCACCACGGCCAGCCGCTCGCGCACGTCCGAGGGGCGGTCGTCGGTCACCGGCTCAACGTCGGCCAGCGGCCCCGCGATCCGGTTGATGTAGCCGTACTCGGCGTTTGCCACGTGCCACAGCGTGTCCCAGATCGTGCGGCCCGGCAGCACCAGGCGCGACTTCATCTGCTGCTCGGTCAACCCCGCCACGCGCTGGAGCAGGTCGGCCCGGCTGTAGCTCAGCCAGCGCAGCGTACGCTCCAGCTTGTAGTCGTCCCACGGCTCCTTGTCGAAGTCGAACAGCTCGGCGCGGCTTCCCGCCACCGTGGGCGACCCGGCGTGGCGCACGTCGGCCACGGAGATGTCGAGCACTGTAGGCCGCGCTACATGGGCCTCGGGCACGAGCGGCTCGCGGTGTCCCTTGAGCCACTGCAGGAAGCGCGCGATCGCCGGGGCGGTCGCCCCCGTGGCGAGCGAGGCGTTGGCCCCCACGGCGTAGCAACCCGGCAGCTCGGCCACGTGGGCCATCGCGCCTCCGGTGCCCTCCTCGATATAGACCCTGTAAGGGCGCTTCTGGTTGATGATCATCGGCATGGCTGTGTGTATTTGCTGCCGCTAGCGCAGGGTCGCGGCAAGGTACGCTCGCATTCCCGCGTCTGCCATTTTCTCATGCAGTTTGCGGGCCAAGGGTTCGTCCCGCGCGGGATACAGCGCGAACAACGTGGGCCCGCTGCCCGACAGGTGTACATCGCGGCCCGACGCCCGGTGCATGGTGTAGCGCAGGCGGTCCAACCCCTCGAACACCGTGCCCGCTGCACGCTCAAAGGCGTTATACATCAGGTCGGTTCGCGGGAACTCGCCCGCCACCAGCGCCGCGATCAACCGCCGCGTCACCAGCCCATCGGTCATGTCCTGCCGGGCGAGGCTGCCGTATAGCTGCCTGGTCTTGTCCTTCAGGTCGTAGGTAGGGCACAGCAGCACCACCCACCCGGGAGGCGGCGAGGGCACGCGCGTCACCCGCTCGCCCCGTCCCTCGACCAGCGCAGTAGGCCCGTTCAGGAAGAAGGGCACGTCCGAGCCGAGTTGGGCTGCGATATGCACCAGGTCGCCCGGCGCCGGGCGCACGCCCCACAACTCCGACAGGCCGCGCAGCGTGGCCGCCGCGTCGCTGCTGCCCCCGCCCAGGCCCGCCGCCACCGGGATGCGCTTGTGCAGAGTAATCGCCGCGCCGCGCTCCACGCCCGCCTCCTGCATGAGCAGCCGCGCAGCCCGCATCACCAGATTGTCATCGCCCGCCTCGGCTAATGCCGGGTCGTCACACTCCGCGGTGATGCCATCCGCCTCGGCGAAATCGAGCGTGTCATGCAGGTCTACCATCTGCATCACCGAGGTGATGTCGTGGTAGTTGTCCGTGCGCTTGCCGATGATCTCCAGGCACAAATTGATCTTGGCGTAGGCGTTCTGCGTCACGCCCGGTTTGTGGCTGCTCATGGCGCCCCGCCTTCGCCCGCAAGCTGCCGCTCGATCGCCGCCCACTCGGCAAGGTCGAGCGTCTCGGCCCGCCTGCTCGGGTCAATGCCCGCAGCGTTCAGGGCGCCCGTCGCCGCCTGCTTGGGCAGGTCCAGGCCCGTGGACAGCGTATTGGCAAGCTGCTTGCGCCGCTGGCCGAACCCGGCGTGCACTACGCGGAAGAAGTGCTCTTCGCTCGTGGGCTGCACGGGGCGCTCGCCCGGCCCGTACACGTCGACGTGCACAACGGCCGAGTCGACTTTGGGCGGCGGCTTGAACGCGCCGGGCGGCACGCGAAACACCACCTTGGGCTTGCCGTAGAACTGCACGGCCACGGCGAGCAGGCTCATCTCTGGCGGGCGGGCGGCCATACGCTCCGCCACCTCGCGCTGCACCATCACGGTGAGCGAGAGGGGCTTGTGGTGCGCGTCGAGGAAGTGGCGCAGGATGGCCGAGGTGATGTAATAGGGCAGGTTGGCCACCAGCTTGTAGGGGCGGCCGCCCGTAAGCTGCTCGGGGGGCACGTCGAGCACGTCGGCGTGTACGAAGCTGACGAACGGCATGGAGGCAAAGCGCTCTTCCAGCAGGGGGAGCAGGCTCTCGTCAAGCTCCACGGCTACGAGCCGCCCGCGCTCGGGATCGAGGCGCGAGGCCAGTTCCTCGGTGAGCACGCCCAGGCCAGGCCCCACCTCGACCACGAGGTCGGTGGGCTGGATGGCGGCCGCCTGCGCGATGCGTGGGGGCACGCTGTTGTCGCGCAGAAAGTGCTGGCCGAGCCATTTCTTGGTGCGTACTGCCGCTCTATCCACGTGGCGTGCCGCGGCCCGCGAGGGCCTAGCTCTCCTCGTCCTCTTCTACATCGTCTTCTTTTTGCTTGCGAGAGGGAGGCCGCGCATCGCGTACGCTCTTGATCAGCCCCTCGGGGTTGTACACCGAGCCGGGGCGCGAGTTGCCCTTCGACTTGTCGCCGCTACGGCCGCCGAAGGTGGTGGCGCGGTCGAGGCGGCGCTTGCGCACGTCTTCCAGCACGTGTTCCAGCGCTTCGATCTGCCGCAACACCAGCCACTCCTCGATCGAGTCGGCCTCGCTGCCGATGACTTCGTCGCGCCGCTCGAGCGCTTCGAAGCGCGTGGGGAACTCGCTGATCAACTGCTCGATGGCCCGCAGGCGCTCGTCCATTCCGTTGAAGCGGGTCATGATGCGGTCGGAGCGCTGGTCGCCAACGTTGCGCATCTCGCCAAGCTGCGCCTCGATCTGCGAGCGCACGTTCTCCAGCCGTTCCTGCTGCAGTATGTACTGCTCGTTAGTCATCGTCTCCAGGCGGTCGATGTCGTGCCGGGTAGTAGCCTCGTCCACGCGCTGGCGCTCCATGGCTTCGTCCATCGCGTCGAGCCGCTCGGTAAGCTGGCGGCGCACGTCGTCCACGCGCTGCGAGCGTGCCGCGACCTCGCCGAACTGCTGGCGCAGCGCCTCGAACAGGCCCTGCAACTCCACGCCCTGGCGGCGAAGGCGCTGCTCTTCCATGCTCTGTAGCTCGGCCAGGTGGACGGCCTCCTGCCTCACCTCTCCCAGCGCCGAGTCAAGCTCCTGCACCAGGTCGCGCAGCTGGCGCTGCGAGTCCGATATTTTGCCCAGGTGAGAGTGGATGTCGCGTATCTGCGAGTTTAGATCGTCGATCTGCCTCTGGCTGGCGGCGTCGATGCTGCGCCCGCTCTTGCGCGCCTCGAGGATGTCGAGTATCTGGGCGCGCAGGTCCTTGAGCTGCTTCTCTGGCAGCTCGATACGGTCCACAAGCTCGCCCACCTGCTGCTTGAGGCGGTTGTCTTCCATCTGGCGGGCGTGCATAGTCTGGGCGATGTCCTGCATCAGGCGGTCCTGCGCCATCTGCACCTGCTGGAGCTTGCCCTCGTTCTGCTTGTACAGCTCTTCGAACCACTGCTGCCGTGCAAGGTTCTCCTTCAACTGGCGGCGCAGCTCGTCCAGCTGCTGCTGGATGCTGTAGAATTGCACTTCATCACGTCTGCGGTTGTCTTCGTCCTCGCGGGACTTCAGCATGTCCACCATGGCTAGCTCCGGCTTCTATATTATTGGTACAGTCCGCTGCCCGTGATATTCCGGCTCCCCGGGCCCGGCGGCCTCACGTCCGTGTGGGTCGCCAATCATCGACGGGTGTGCTCCCAGGCTCGCGCCTGGTTCGCGGTATGCCGCCCGCCTGCGCGGGCTGGGGTTGATTTGGTCGTCATCCCAGGGCGCTAGCCCTGGGCTATTCTATGCCGCCCGCCTGCGCGGGCTCATGCCGGGCACTTCGTGCCGGCCATCTACCCTGAGCCTGATGCCTGTCGAACGGCATGAGGCTGGGGCGAGACAGTCCGCCCTGCGGCGGGCTTCGTCCTTGTAGCCCGCGGATTTATCCGCCGGGCGTTCTTGGAGCGCATACCGTGCCTGTTGCCGCTCGCACTAACCTCGGGGCGACCCCTCGCCCCGATCTCTCCCCTTGAGCACTACAACCCGTGCACACCACGCACCCGCTCTATCACCCCCGACACGTCAGGTGGATGGCGGTGGTGGATGTAGTCGGGGGCGGACGGGTGAGTCCAGCCCGTAGGCGTGCCGCCGGGCGGCTCCGGTGCGAGGCTCTCCCGGCCTCCGAAGGCTGCTATCGTAGCTGCCACCGACGCGGCCAGTGCCGCAACATTATACCCACCCTCGAGCACCGCCGCCAAGCGCCCGTTGCACTCGGGTATCTCGCGGGCCAGCCCCATCACCGTGCGCGCCATCTCCGAGAAGCCCGCCACCGTCACCGCCATCCCGCCCAGCGGGTCGGCCAGGTGCGAGTCGTATCCCGCCGAAACCACGATCAGCTCGGGCCTGTAGCGGCGGGCCAGCGGAGCGACTACCTGCCCGAACACCTGCCCGTAGCCCTCGTCGCCTACCCCGCCCGGGAGGGGCACGTTCACAGTGTAACCGCGCCCCGCGCCCTGGCCCGTCTCGTCGAGCGCGCCGGTACCGGGGTAGAAGGGGTAGCGGTGCGAGCTGAAGAAGAGCACGTCGGCGCGGTCGTAGAAGGCGTCCTGCGTGCCGTTGCCGTGGTGTACGTCCCAATCGACGATCATCACGCGCGACAGGCCGTGCGCGCTCACCGCGTGCTGCGCCGCGACCGCCGCGTTGTTGAACAGGCAGAAGCCCATGGCCGAGCGGCGCAGGGCATGGTGCCCCGGCGGCCTGACCAGCGCTAACGAAGGCGTGCCCGCCATCGCGGCATCAACCGCCGCGGCTGCTGCCCCCGCCGCGAGTAGCGCCGCGTTGTATGAGCCTTCCGATATATAGGTATCGAGGTCCCAGTAGCCGCCGCCCGTGCGCGCCACCTCGTCCACGGCGCGAACGTACGTCAGGTCGTGTACCTGCCCAAGCAGATCGAGGCTCGCAGGCTCGGGCCGCGTAAGGCTGGATTCGGTGATGCCCCGGCGCTCGAGTTCGGCCAGTATACCGGAGAGGCGCCGGGCCGACTCGGGGTGGTTGCCGGTGTCGTGCTCGAGGAAAGCGGGGTGGTAGAACAGGGCGACCCCATGCGTGGGATCGGCGTCGTGCGCGGGCATACGTCAGTATATCACAGCGCGCCCGGGTGCCCCGGCCCGGGCCCCGGCCCCGGCCCAAACCTTAACGCCTCGTTCATTGAAGCCCGGCCCCCAACCTGATATAGTTGCATCCATATAGCGCTTTCACACAACAAAAGCGTACAACAGATACATCGCGGAAGGGTTATATCACGTGCAGACAAGCGAGAGTAACGGCGGTACGCCAACGAGCGCCGTTCCGGCCCCGGCAGCCGCGGCGGTAGAAAAGCTGAACGTGAAGCAGCTCGTGCTGCTGGCGGGCACCATGCTCGCGGCCATGCTCACCCTCATCCTGCCGGTGGCCCAGCTTGACGAGTTCGTCAGCCGCCTGCTGCCCGAGGGTGGGGCCGATCTCGCCCTCGCCAACACGGCCAAGGGCCTCTTCTCGACGGCCCACTTTGCCGCGTACATCCCCTTCGCCTTCATCTGGGGCGCGCTGTCCGACAGGCGCGGCAGCCGCAAGCCATTCCTGCTCATGGGTCTGCTCGGGCAGGCGGTGATGTACGCCATAATCCCGTACGTGCCCAATATCTGGGCGCTGTACGCCGCGCGCTTCGTCGAGGGCATCTTCGCCATCGCAGTCGTGTCGATGCTGATGACCATGGCCGTCGATATGGCCCCGGCCAACCGCCGCGGCATGACCCTCGGCATCTTCACCCTGGGCATGCTGCTGGGCAACGCCATGGGCGCGCCGCTGGGAGGGCAGCTTACCGAGGCGTTCGGGTATGCCGCGCCGTTCCTCGCGGGCACGGCGGTGCTGCTCGTCATGGCGGGCATGGTGACGCTGTTCGTGCGCGACACGAGCGGCCTGGCCCACGCCTACTCATTCCGCGAGTCCCTGGCGATCCTCCGCACCAACCCG
This sequence comes from Chloroflexia bacterium, assembly GCA_035710025.1. Taxonomy (GTDB): domain Bacteria; phylum Chloroflexota; class Chloroflexia; order QHBQ01; family JADMIH01; genus JADMIH01. The sequence continues at coordinate 7,515 of DASTEB010000337.1, read as the reverse complement.
CGCCTGTACGTGCCCTATGCCTTCTCGCTGCTCGACCGGCTGACGGTGGGCTTCTTCGTGGGGCAGTTCCCGGTGCTCGCCCGCGAGATCTACGGCCTGGAGCCCCGGCAGACCGGGGTGTACCTCGCGGTGTTTCTGGCGTGCTTCGCGCTCTTCGCGCCACTGGGCGGGCTGCTGTCCGACAGGCTGGGCCGGGTGCGCCCGATGCTGCTCGGCACGCTCATCTACGGGTTCACGTTGATGCTGGTTGGCCGCGCAAGCCCTGAGATGCTGTACGTGGTCATGGCAGTCGGCGGGCTGAGCGGGGCAGTGCTGTACCCGCCGTCCATCGCGCTGGTGGGCGATTACGCCGGGCCGAGGCAGCGGGGCGTCGCCATGGGCGGCTTCAACCTGGCCGGCTCTATCGGCTTCGCGGCCGGGCCTCTCCTGTTCAGCCTGATCGCCGACGCGAGCAACCTGCTGGTGCCGCCCCTGGTGGCGGGCGCGCTGTGCCTGCTGGCAGTAGCCCTGGCCGCGCCGGTGCTCCTGCGCCGGGCCTCGGGCGAGCCGTCGCTCAAGCCGCAGCTGGAGGGGGAGTAGTCCGCACCGGCGGGTATTCGGCATCCCACAAAGATCTAACCCGCGAAGCGGGCGACAGATCTTAGCCCCGGGCTTACGCCCGGGGTATGCGCGCCCACAAACGCCAAGCCCCGAAGGGGCGACAGAGGTCCGTCTGGCAAGGGTGTCAGGGTTATCGCATCGAGCCGGGGAGAGGCAGGTGCTCCCGGGCTTGCGCCCGGTTCGCGGTGTGCCGCCCCCTTCGGGGGCCGGCTTCGGGGCCAGGTGAGCGGGTCGGCTGTCTTCGAGCCCATCCCGCCGGGCTACGCCTTATACCCGGCGCCGCCAAAATTGCCCTGGCTTTATTCGGCAAACCTATTGACCTCACGACTGGTAGGGGATAGTATTAGTACTAAAGTACTATGCCGCGGTCTATTGCGGTGCGCCAACCGTAGTAGGTATACTTTGGACACTTTCCTTAGCAAGGGCGCGCTTCTACACAGTTCTGCTGGCACGTTATGCGGCAGGCCACACGCTGCTGTGCGGAGGGTTACCTGGCCGTTCGCGTTCGGCTGCACAGGCCTGCTTTTGTGTGGCCGGTAGCACTATGGCCGGTATTTTCACCTTGCTGAGCGAGCGACCACGCACCCACCTTATCGTATCCCGAAAGGAGAAGGTCTCATGCTCAGGTCACAACGCCCTATCGTGCGGGCAGGCACGCTCTTGCTTCTGCTGGCCCTCGTCGCGGGTCTGGGCTTCTCGACCGGTAGCCTGACCAACCGGCAGCCCTCGTCCAACGCTGCCGTGGAAGCGCCCATGCTCACCTCGGTCGGCGGGGCCCCGGCGCTGCAGTCGTCGGCGGTCGACACCGCGCCCGCCTTCGAGACCGGCCGCGCCACCCACTTTGACGTGTCGCCGCCGCTAACCGACATACCGGCCGTGCCCGTCGAGCCGTGGACCACCGTGCGCGAGATGCCCGAGCCTAAGGGCGAGGACAGCATGCAGAAGGCTCCCGCGCCGCCGGTGGACGACCCTGTCGTGCAAAAGACCTTCGGCGCCCTGCTCGACGCGCCCTCGCCCTCGGCCAACTTCGAGGGCACCCTCAACCGTAACGGCGTCTACCCGCCCGACACCAACGGCGACATCGGCCCGAACCACTACGTGCAGATGGTCAACCTGTCGTTCGCCGTGTACAGCCGCACCGGCACGGTCCTGTACGGCCCGGTCAACTCGAACACCATCTGGTCGGGCTTCGGCGGACCCTGCGAGACCCGCAACGACGGTGACCCCATCGTGCTGTACGACCAGATGGCCGACCGCTGGCTCGTCAGCCAGTTTACCGCCGCCAACCCCTACGGCGAGTGCGTGGCTATCTCGACCACCGGCAACCCGGCAGGCTCATACTACCGCTACTTCTTCCAGTTCTCCACCACCGTCTTCTACGACTACCCTCACTTCGGCATCTGGCCCGACGGCTACTACATGGCCGCCAACCGCTTCACCGCCTTCTTCCAGGGGCCTAGCGCCATCGCGTTCGACCGCACCAAGATGCTGGCGGGCGACCCGACGGCCACCTTCCAGCGCTTCAACCTGAGCACCAGCTACGCCAGCCTGCTCCCCTCCGACCTCGACGGCTCGGCCATGCCCCCGGCCGGCGCGCCCAACGTGTTCATGGCCCGCGCCTCCAACGCGCTACAACTTTGGCGCTTCCACGCCGACTGGGCCAACCCCGCCAACACTACCCTCACCGGACCCACCACCATCTCGACCGCCGCGTACAACCAACTCTGCTCGGGCACTCGCTCCTGCATTCCGCAGCCCGGCACGACAGTGCGCCTCGACGGCATCGGCGACCGCCTGATGCACCGCCTTGCTTACCGCAACGTGGGCACGCACGAGGCGTTCGTGGTGAACCACTCGGTCAACAGGGGCGACGGTGTAGCAGGCGTGCGCTGGTACGAAGTGCGCGACCCGGCCGGTACGACCTTCTCGCCCTCCGTATACCAGCAGGGCACGTATTCGCCCGACACCACCAACCGCTGGATGGGCAGCGTGGCGATGGACGGCGGCGGCAACATGGCGATGGTGTACAGCGCCTCCTCCTCCTCGGTTTTCCCGGGCATCCGCTACACCGGCAGGCTCGCCACCGACCCGCTCGGGCAGATGGCGCAGGGTGAGAGCACGCTGATCGCGGGATCGGGCTCGCAGACCGGCACCGGCTCGCGCTGGGGCGACTACTCCAGCATCACCGTCGACCCGCTGGACGACTGTACCTTCTGGTTCACCACCGAGTACATTCAGACCACCGGCACCGCCCCATGGCGCACGCGCATCGGCGCGTTCAAGTTCCCCGGCTGCGGCGGCACCCCCACCACACCAACACCTACTGCCACGGCAACCAACACGCCTCTGCCCACCGCCACGGGCACGGCGACTAACACACCTGTGCCCACCGCCACCGCGACCAACACGCCCACTCCCGACCCCAACCAGGCCGACTTCACGCTCAGCGTGACGCCCACCAGCCGCACCGTCGCCCGCACCCAGAGCACCACGTACACGGTCACGCTGGCTTCGGTCAACGGCTTCTCGGGCAACGTCAGCCTGTCGGTAACGGGCTTGCCGAGCAAGACCACGGCAAGCTTCAGCCCTCAGGTCGTGGCGGTGCCTGCCAACGGCTCGGCCCTGTCCACCCTGACGATCAACACGCAGAAGGGCGGCCCCACCGGCACGTTCACCCTGACCATCACGGGCACGAGCGGAGCGCTCAGCCATTCGCAGAACGTGACACTCACGCTCACCCGCTAACCCAGTCACATAGCGCAGCGAGTGGGGGACCGCCTTTCGGGGCGGTCTCCTGCTTTAAAGTGAAGCCGGCTGCGAATCGGGAACCTTTGGCCGGGGCTAAGCGTCTATACTGGCAGAGGCGAAGGATGCCGCTTCGCAGACCAACAACGTCATTGCACCCCCGGCGGCAGGCCGGAAGCGTAATTCAGCAATGGAGGGAAACAGTGGACGCACGTAAGAACAGACTTGGCATTGCTCTAGGCAGCATCGCCGTGGGCCTCGTGCTGCTGGCCGCATTCATGGTAGTATGGCTCATGCCCCGCGGCCCCGAGCCGGGAGGCGCGGCGGGCACCGCAGGCACAGGCTCAACAGGCGCTACAGGTAATTCCGGCTACGCCACCGGCGGGCTGGACTCGGAGAAGGTAATGGCACCTCAGGGTGGAGTAGCAGGACAGGCCGCGGGCGCATCGACCGTCGAGTCGCCCCGCATCTCGGTGCGCGGCACAGGCATCGTCACGGCCAAGCCCGACATGGCTACCGTGCAGATAGGCGTGCAGATCCAGAACGAGTCGCTCGACGCCGCGCAGACCGAGGCGACCGACAAGGCCAACGCCCTGCTCGACCAGATCAAGGCCGCGGGCGTCGAGGAGAAGGACATCACCACCTCGCAATTCAGCGTCGAGCCGGTGATGGACTACCGCGACGGCCAGACCCCCCGCGTGACCGGCTTCCGCGTGACCCACATGTTCTCGGTCAAGATCCGCGACCTGGGCAAGGCCGGGCAGATCATCGACGACCTGGTGGCATCGGGCGCGAACACGGTGTACGGCCTCAGCTTCGGCTTCTCGAACCCCGACGCGCTGATGAACCAGGCCCGCGAGCAGGCGGTGAAGAACGCCCGCGCCACGGCCGAGCAGCTTGCTAACCTGAGCGGTGTCGAGCTTGGCGGCGTGATCCTGATCGAGGACGGCGGCTCGAACACCCCGCCGGTGCCCGTGGCGATGCCCGCCGCCGACATGGCGCGGGGCGCGGGCGGCGCGGCCCCGATGATCCAGGCCGGCCAGCAGGAAGTGCTGGTGCAGGTCAACGTGGTCTACGCGATCAAGTAGCCGCACGTCACCCCAATAGCTGGTTGGAACCCTGGCACCCGAGCGTATCGGGCGCCGGGGTTCTCTCTTGCCATCCGGCGCGCGAACGGCCGCCGGAGCGTGAACTATAAGCAGCCGTACGTTGTGTATGGATGCAACGGCCGGTCGTTCTGCAGCAATGACCGCTCCGGTCCGGCGCTCGCTGCCGCCCCTCCTCTTCTCCCCTGCTGTCCGGCGAGCACCGGAACCTATGCACCCAGCACCCATACCGAGGAGGCATGAGATGGAGGGAAGGAAGGCGTGGGCGAGATGGCCCGGTGGGCTGTCCCTTGCCCTTTTGGCGGTAGTAGCGCTCGTGGCGTGGGCTGCGGGCCAGTCGAGCGCCGCACCTAGCGCGCAGGGAGCGCCGCTGCAGGCGCTCGCGGTGACCGACCAGGCTCACATCGCCGTGCGGGGCGTCGGCGTGGTACTGGCCCGGCCCGACGTGGCTCACGTGCATCTCGGCATCGAGGCGCAGAACTCCTCGCTGGCCGACGCGCAGTGGGACGCGGGCCGGCGGGCAAATGCCGTTGTCGAGGCGCTCAAGCAAGCGGGTGTGGAGGAAAAGGATATCGCTACCGCCCGGTACGCGGTCGAGCCGGTCATACAGTACCCGCCCAATCAGCCGCCGAGGCAGGCGGGCTATAAGGTGACGCACGGCCTGCGGGCCACGATCCGCTTGGTGGACGACACAGGCAAGCTGATCGATGCCTCGACTGCCGCCGGGGCGACCCTGGTAAACAGTGTCAGCTTCGGCTTCTCCGATCCCAACGGCCTGGTCGTGCAGGCGCGCGACGCCGCAATGGCCGACGCCCAGGCCAAGGCCGCGCAACTTGCCGGTAAGGGTGGGGTTTCGCTCGGCGCGGCGCTGTCGATCCAGGAGGTGGGCACGAACGCTCCACCGTCGCCCAACAGGCCGCGCGGCTTCTACCCCGGCCCCAATACCGAAAGCGCGGGCCAGACGAGCGTGCAGCCCGGCGAGATGCAGGTGCAGGTAGAGATCGACGTCGTCTACGCCCTGGGCAAGTGATATCCGGCCCGGAATCAAACGGGGTACCCACGAATGGGTACCCCGCTCTTTATGCCCGGTAAGCGCCCGGCGCGTACTATTCCTCGTCGGGGGGCAGGATGTTACCTTCCATGAAGCGGGAGCGTTCGGCGCGGCGGGCTTTCAACTCCTCGTCGTTCAGGTCGTGGAGCACAGTGTCGTCCGGGCGCGCCCTTTCGAACTGCGCTTCCGACTCGGCAATCGGCTCGGGCAGCACGCCGGGAGGCGCGGACTCCATCGGGAGAGTGTCCATCGGCACGGGTGGCGCCACCGGGGGCGCGCCGTCGCCGCTATCCCTGCCGCTGTACCGCGCGGATATGTTCGGTATCAAGCTGACCAGCTCGATTGGTATTGGGAAGACGATGGTCGAGTTGCGCTCGGAGGCGATCTCGGTCAGCGTCTGCAGGTAGCGAAGCTGTATAGTGGCAGGCTCGCGGCCGACGATGCGGGCCGCTTCGGACAGCATCTTTGAGGCCTCGAACTCGCCCGAGGCGTGGATGATCTTGCCGCGCTTCTCGCGCTCTGCCTCGGCCTGGCGGGCCATGGCGCGCTGCATGCTCTGCGGCAGCTCTACGTCCTTCACCTCGACGATGCCCACCTTGATACCCCACGGCTCGGTCTGCTCGTCGATGATTTGCTGCAGGCGCAGGTTGATCTCTTCGCGCTGGGCCAGCAATTCGTCCAGGTCCGACTGGCCGAGCACGCTTCGCAGGGTCGTCTGGGCGATCTGGTGCGTGGCCCGCACGTAGTCGGCCACCGCCACCACCGCGCGCTCAGGCTCGAACACGCGGAAGTACAGCACGGCATTCACGCGCACGGTCACGTTGTCGCGGGTGATCACCTCTTGCGCGGGCACGTCGAGCGTGACCACGCGTAGGTCCACCTTCACCATGCGGTCGACGAACGGGATGATGAAGAACAGGCCGGGGCCGCGCGCCCCCACGAGCCTGCCGAGGCGGAAGATGACGCCGCGCTCGTATTCCTGCACTATCTTGATGGCCGACCCGGCCAGCGAGAACAGCACCAGCACGAGGGGTATGGCGAACGCGAGGAATGTCAGTATCGAATCGAAGTCCATCGGGGTCTCCTGAATAGTGCCTTTCGGCACGGCGTCACTACGTCACGTTACAGCTTGCGCGTGTCCACGCCCTCTCCGGGCGCCGCCGCGACCTCCACCTCGGGCGCGTGCCCGTTGCCCGCTACGGGTTCGGGCTTGACGCGCAGCTTCAGCCCCTCCGTGGCGACCACCCGCACCGGCCGGCCCGAGGGGATCGAGCCGTCCTCGGTGTAGGCGTGCCACAACTCGCCCTCCACGAACACCATGCCCTCGGGGGCTATGTCGGTGCGGGCGTATGCCAGCCTGCCCGCGAGGCCCTCGCGGCCCGTGCTTGGGCGGGCCTGGCGCGCCTTGTAGATCTTGTATACCGAGAAGAAGAAGAATGCGCCGAACCCGGTAGCCGTGCCGAGCACCACGGCGGGCGACACGCCGGGTATGCCTGGAGCCGCGCCCGTGTTGATCAGCAGCAGCCCGCCGATGACCAGCGACACGACGCCGCCCGCCGTCAGGATGCCGTGCGATGGTGTGAATATGTCGGCGATGAACAGGGCGAACGCCAGCACCAGGAACACCGCCCCGCCCCAGTTGACCGGCAGCGTGCCCAGCCCCAGCAGCCCGGTGAGCAGGCAGATAGCGCCGACCACGCCGGGGAATACCGACCCGGGGTTGATGAACTCCCACGTTATGCCCAGCGTGCCCAGGCTGATCAGCAGGAAGGCTACGCTCGGGTTGGTGATGAGGAACATCAGGTCCTCGGCCAGCGTCGGCTCGAGCGTGCGCTGCACCGCCCCGTCCGTGCGGAGAGTGTAGTCGCCCGTGGCAAGCTCGACGGTGCGTCCGTCGGCCTGCCGGAGCAGGTCGGTCACGTCGGCCGCGCCGAAGTCCACCACCTTCTGCTCGATAGCGGCCTGCGCGTTGAGGTTGGCGCTCTCGGTGACCGCCTTCTCGGCGAAGTCGGC
>DASTEB010000336.1:0-5875 GCA_035710025.1 Chloroflexia bacterium | reverse complement strand
GGTGTTCTGGCGGTCGCACAGGGACCTGGGCGCGAACTGGTCTCCCACCCTGGAGATCACCGAGCAGCACACCCTTACCACCACCGGGGTCTACGGCAAGATCCGCCACCCCATGTACGCGTCGCAGGCTCTGTGGGGAGTGGGACAGGCTTTGCTGCTGCAGAACTGGGTCGCCGGGTTCGGGGCGCTGCCGGCCTACGTCGCCATGTACCTCATGCGCGTGCCGCGAGAAGAGCAGATGATGCTTGAGCACTTCGGCGACGAGTACCGCGAGTACAGCGCACATACCGGCGGCATCCTTCCGCGATTCGGCGCTTGACCCGGGCCTGCTTACTCACCCGCTGCCCGCGCACGCTCCCGCCGCAATACCCACCACGGCACCACCAGCAGTACCACCAGGGCCGCCGCCACACCCAGCACCGACAGTATCGTGATTAGCCGCCCCCACTCCCACGACGCCGGGCGGAACTGCATCGTAATAGTGGACTGCCCCGCGTCCACCTTCACCGCTCGGTACGCGTGATACGCTATCTGTACTGGCACGCTCCTCCCGTCGATGGTCGCCTCCCACCCCGGGTACCACGCGTCGGTCAGCACCACCCAGCCCGGCTCCTGCGCGTTCACCTCGATCACCACTTCCTGCGGCGCGTACCGCCTCGCCACCACGCTCTCCGGCCCCGGCTGCCCTGCCGGGTACTCGGCCGTGCCCCGCGTCTCGCTTAGCCTCTCCTCGCCCGACTCCAGCAGCACGATGTGCTTCGCGTCCACGTTGAAATTGCGTATCGACTCCACGGTGGTGAACCCGTCCGGCTCTATGCGCGACTCGTGCACCAGGTACAGCCTGGGAAGCACGTTGGCGTTTTCGTAGATATGGAAGCCGTTGTACCGCTCGACAAGGCGCCACTTTAGCGTGTTGGTCAGCTCCGTTCTCGGCGAAACGATGCGGTACCTGGCCCCGGTCAGGTCGTAGAGCGGGGTATCGAAATTGGTCTTGGCGATATACCAGAGGTAATCGTACCGCCGCAGCTTCAGGGGGTTGAAAGCGCCGCCGGTGTCATACAGTGGCACCTCGGGGTCCGAGCTCATCAGCAGAGGCGTCGACGGCTGCCATGCGTTCTGCGCATCGGCGTCTCCGTCCGAACGCCACGGCACGTTCGTCGTCCGGTCCTGCGTGCCCTTGTAAATGAGCGAGCGCGCCGAGTAGTGCTCGTACCCCGCCAGCAGGTTGTCGGTGGTGGGGTTGAAGCGCGAGTTGGGCGAGAAGATGTCGAGCACCAGCACCACGGCAATGGCCACGGTCATCGCGCCCACGCTTATCCGCCGCGCGAACGCCGCCCACCCAAGCGCTACCGTCGCCCCTAGCCACACGATCAGCATCCCCAGGTCGTTCACCGCGTTGGGCAGCCTGCTGTATTCCGACCCGCCGAGCAGCAGCAACTGCGCGTAAAACAGCGGCGCGACGATGAATACGGCCACCCCCAGCACGACGCTCAGCGCGACCAGCCACCACATCGCGCGACGCCTGTCCGCGCGGTCACCTTTGAGCGAATTCGTCAGCGCGTCAAGCCCGAATGCCGACAGGCCAGCCAGCGCCAGCCCCAGCAGCACCAGCGCCCGCCCGCTCGAACGCAGCGCGCCGAACCCCGGCACCGTCTTGTATATCCACCCGCCCACGATCGACAGGTCGCCCACCATAATCAACAGCGCCAGAGCAGCCAACAGCGCGAAGAAGCCCACCATCCTGTGCCGCCTCAGCACCAGCCCGGCCCCCGCCAGCGCCAGCGTCACCACGCCAGCGTAGCCCCAGTTCTCGGTGCTCTGCCACGCGCTCGGCACGTAGCTCGACGGATCGCCCCCGTACACCCGCGGCAGCAGCATGTTGAGCAGCGTGATCGGCTGCGCCGAGAACGCCCCCGCCTCCTCGAAGCTGATGGTCGAGCGTATCGACTCCGAGCCAAGCTGAAGGCTCGGCAATAGCTGAATCGCCCCCAGCCCAAGCATCGCAGCCACGGCCACCGCGCCCTTGCCCACCCAACGCAGCGCGTTCGCCCGCTCCAGCCGCCTGCGCGAGAACAGCAGGTACACCCACAACAGCCCGACCGCCATCATGCCGTAGGAGAAAATCTGCACGTGCCCGGCCAGCAGCGACATCGCCAGGCACACGCCCGCACCCACGGCCCAGGCCCAGCCGCCCGGCCCCGGCACGAGGAACGCCCGCCTCAGCGCGAGCAGCGCAGCCGGTATCCACGTCGCCACGGGCACCATCGGCAGATGCCCCAGGTGCGCCGTCATGAACCCGCAGAACGCGTACACCACCCCGCCCGCCACCGAGGCCACCCTCCCCACTCCCATGTCCCGCAGGAACAGGTAGGTGAACGCCGTGGCCAGCCAGTAGTGGAAAATCAGCAGCCACTCCAGCGAGCCGTAGTCCACCTGCACGAACAGGTACAACACCCAGTTGAGCGGGTAGAACAGGCCCGACTGTACGTCGGCCGCCAGCGGCATCCCCGACCACAGGTGCGGGTTCCACAACGGCAGCGCGCCCTCTTTGATCTGCGCGGCTGCGTACACGTAGGTGGGATAGTAGAACGAGGCGATGTCGCCGCCGCCCTCCGGCATCATCACTGCACGCTCGGAGAGGGGCCGCCAGAAAAACCCCGCCGTCAGCACCGCGAGCACGCCCAGCGCGACTACGTCCAGGTGCGCCTTAGGCTGCCCGCCCCTGCGCCGCTGCCACCCGTATGCCAGGCCGAAGGCTACCGCCCACACCAGGGCAACCAGTAAGATGCCCCAGGGTTGCAGCAGGCCCGGAAGCTCCGGTATCAACTCTCGTCTCTCTGAGGAGTAGTCTCGTGCGGCCCGCCGACGACCGCAGGCTCGCCCGGCGCGGTCTCACCATCCGGCGCCCCGGCGGCTTCGGCCTCCGTCTGCTCCAGCGCGCCAAAGTTCACGCCCTGCGCCGCCGCGGCGATCACGCCCATCGTTGCCACCGGCACGAGGCCAACAAAGTGGTAGAACAGCGCGAAGCCCTGGCTCGCGTCGAGCGGCACGCCCAGCACGCCGTTCAGCAGCGCGATCACCGCTGCCTCGAACGTGCCCACGTACCCCGGCGCTGCCGGAATGGCCATCGTCAGATTGGTCACCACCACCAGCACGGCCGCCACGGCAACGGAAAGCTCCAGGTTGAACGCCAGCAGCATGATCCACACGGTCACAACGTTGATGCCCCACGTGCCCAGCGACCACCCCAGCACTTTCAGCGCCGTCGAGCCTCTGGACAGCGGCACGAGCCCCGCCAGCACGTTGTCCGACAGCCCCACCAGGCGCTTGCCCATGCCCTGCGGCAGCCGCCCCGCCACCCACGCCACGAGCCGCCGCGCCACGTCCGGCCTGAACACGAGCGCCAGCATCAGCAGCACCGCCACCAGCACGCCCCCGCCTACCGGAGCGAGCCAAGCCTGGCTCAAGCCCCTCAGGTCGACGAACGGCAGCGCGATGCCCATGATCAGCAGCAGCGTCAGCACGTCGAGCACCTTCTCTACCACGATAGTCGAGAATACCCGCGCCACCGGTATCCCCGTGCGCCTGCCCGCCAACACGCCGCGCGCCACCTCGCCCAGCCTGAACGGCAGCGGGATGTACGAGATCATCAGCGAGGGGAACAGCACCCGGAACGGGGCGCGCTGCTCGTCGGGGTGGAAGAGCAGTTGCCAGCGCCACACTTTGGTTAGGAAGGTCAGCGTGTAGGGCACGATCAACAGCAGGAAGTAGGGCAGCCGCACGCTCAGCATGGCCTGCCACACGGCCTGCAAGTCGAAGTCCTTGAATGCCCACCACAGGGCGACCACGCTGATGGCCACCCCGACTATAAGTACTACTGCGCGCTTCATAGAGTCCTGAGCAGGCCGCAAGCCCACGTCTCAAAGGGCCGCCGCATCTATAACGGCCGCGCCCTCCGGCGGTTGCTATTATATCCCCTCCGGCCGACGAGACCGGCGGAATTCACACCCCGCCTTTGACGCCCTGCGAGCCGCCCATCACCGAAGTGTACTTGGCCACAAGTTCCTGCGCCTTGCGCCGGCTGTTGAGCACCAGGCTCTCCTGCAGCAGGTCCCAGTTCGGCCGCTCGTGGTAGTCGAGGTGGTAGATCACGTTCTCGTTCTGCACCGTCGTAGACCGCCCCAGCAGCGGGAACAGCTCCGTCAAGAACGCGATCTCCCACACCTTGTTGGTGGCCCGCTGCTTATCCAGCACGTCAACGGTGGTCTCGTAGTACTCCAGCAGGATATTGCGCACCAGCTTATCCTGGTAGAACACCCCGCCCGGCGAGTAGTGCGGCTTGCCCGCCAACGCCGTTCGCAACGTGCCGGCGTTCTTGCAGAACGGCGCGAGCCACCCGTACACAGGGTTATCGCCAATGAACGCCAGCAATTGCGTTACCGCGCCCGACGGCATCACCACGTCGTCGTCCATGAAGCACACGTTAGGCCCGTTCAGCGCCTCGAGCAGCGCCATCCTGCCCATGCTGAACCCACGCCTGGCGTCGTGCAGGTGGTCGTACGTGCAGCGTATACCCCGGTCGGCCGCCAGCCGCAAGGCCGACTGCACCTCCATCTTGTCGATGATGGGCGCGGGCGAGGTGTCAACGATGTGGATGCGGATTCGCTTGTCGTCCTGCAGCAGCAGCGAGGACAGCGCCATGGAGAGGGTCGGCTTGCCGATAGTCAGCACCCCGACCTCAAGCATCGGCTCCGAGGGAGCGCCGCCCGCCGGCCGCACTCCACCCGTCAACGGCACCGGTTGGGTTACATTGATATCGCCGTGGTTGTTCGTCAAATCTGGTCCTGTCTAGAAGGTCGTTCAGTCTTCGCGCCCTGCTGAGATCGGCCTGCGCGCACAATATACCATATGCCCAGCGCGGCCACCGCCGAGAGCGAGTCCACCAGCACGTCCCAACCGTGCCCCACGCGCTTCGGCACGAAGAACTGGTGAAATTCGTCGGTCACCGCATACACGATGCACACCGCCGCGCCCACGACCCACACGCGGGCCAGAAGCGACCGAGTCGCCGCTTCGCCGCCCCGCGTCCAGGTCCACAGGAGAGCGCGCCCCACGAGCAGCGCGAGCACCGCGTACTCGAAGATATGCCCGCTCTTACGCAGCAGGCGCACGGGCGGCGGCCCCTCGAACACGGTCCACGTGCTCTCCCCGGACACAGCAAAGATCGCGGCCATCCAGAGGACCACCGGCCCCCAGGCCGCCAGCACCCCCAGAACGCCGCCAGACCCGCGCTCTCCGCGCTCCCGCGCCGCATTATCCATACCCAACTGAGCATAGCAATCCCACAACCGGGTGTCAAGACAATGGCGCACCATGTTTGAAAGGGTTCGGGGCTGCGCTGCGGTGGGGGTCGCAGGCGGCTAAGCCCCAAGCCGGGGCATGCCGAAGCGGAGGTGGTGTCCCCAGTCTCCCTCCTACTGTCAACGGGGGTGCAGGGGGCGAAGTCCCCTGCCGGGGCTTGGGGTGTCCCCAATCTCCCCCCTAAAGAAAGCTCCCTCTACCGCGTGAGACGGGGTCTGGGGGTGAGGGTCTCGGGAAGCCGCTGCGTAAATGGACGATCCAGAATCAGACGCACGCGCCGCGGCCCCACGTGGCTTGGGGTGTCCCCCTGTCCCCACCCTGTTATACTTAACACCGTACGCCCGCCGGGCACCCACCCTGCAACTTTCCTCTCGAACCTTGCGTATATTTGGCGACAGAGGAGATTGATGCACAAATGACGATGAACCCGGGGGCAGCGGCTTCTCGCCTTGCGTGGCCGTTTCAGGATGTCATGTGGGATGGTCTGGCCGGACTGCGGCCCGACGCCCGGCGC
>DASTEB010000335.1:0-11742 GCA_035710025.1 Chloroflexia bacterium | reverse complement strand
CACGAGCGCCGTCCGCGAGGAACTGGACGAGATCCGCGAGCGAGTCAGGCAGGGGTCGGCACCCGACGTGTCTGTCGAGGCCGTGGCGCGCGGTGCGGGCGAGCGCGTGGTCCGGGCGATGTCGCCGGGCTTGCGGCCGGTTATTAATGCAACGGGCGTCATCCTTCACACCAACCTGGGTCGGGCACCGCTCTCTCGCGCCGCCATCGAAGCCATTGCCGCCAATGCCGCCTACAGCAACCTCGAGTTCGATCTGGAACAGGGCGAGCGCGGCTCGCGCTACGTCCATGCGAGCGACTTGCTGCGCCGCACTACGGGCTGCGAGGACGCGCTTGTGGTCAACAACAACGCTGCGGCCCTTGTACTTGTGCTGACCGCACTGGCTTCCGGCCGCGAAGTCGTATTGTCTCGCGGGCAGGCGGTCGAGATAGGTGGGGGCTTCCGCATCCCGGAGATCATGGCGACAAGCGGCGCCAGGCTACTGGAGGTCGGCACGACCAACCGCACGTACGTTGCCGATTACGAGCGCGCCATCACGCCCGACACCGCCGCCATCATGCGAGTCCACGCCAGCAACTTTCGCCTTGTCGGCTTCACTACCACTCCGGGCATCGAGGAACTGGCAGAACTTGCGCACAGGTTCGGCGTCCTACTGATTGACGACATAGGAAGCGGCGCGCTGCTCGATACGTCAGCCTTTGGCCTGGCACCCGAACCGCTAGTGCAAGCCAGCCTGCTGTCAGGGGCGGACCTAGTCCTGTTCAGCGGCGACAAACTGCTCGGCGGGCCACAGTGCGGCATCATTGCGGGGAGAGCAAGCCTGATCGCCAGGCTGCGGAGCCACCCGCTTGCCCGCGCCCTGCGCGTGGGCAAGCTGACCCTGTCCGCACTAGAGGCCACTCTTCTGCATTACTTGCGAGGGGAGGCAGTGCGCGAGGTGCCGATCTGGCGCATGATAGCGCTGCCCTCTGCGGAGGTGCGGTCTCGCGCCGAGACCTGGTCAGAGCGCCTGTCGTCGCGGGGAATCACGTCCGAGGTTGTCGAGGGCAGCTCGGCCATCGGAGGCGGGTCGCTTCCGGGCGAGTCTTTGCCCACCTGGTTGGTCGCCGCCCAACCGCCCGGCGATTCCGGCGCGCCAGAGGCGGCGGCAGGGCGTCTGGCGGCAGCCCTCCGCGACGGTACCCCGCCCGTCATCTGCCGTGTCGAGCGGGGTTTGCTGCTACTCGACCCACGCACTGTGCTCCCTGGGCAGGACGACGACCTGTTGGCGGCGCTAAGCCGCGCCTACGCCGCAGATTAGCTTACAGGTTGGGGGCTAAACCTTCTTTGGCGTGCGACCGTGTGCAGCAAGCCAGGCTTCTCGCTGCTTCACGGCCGCCTCACGGTTGGTCGTTTTGTAGCGCGCCAGGAACTCCTCGCGGTAGGCGTTGAACGTGCCCGCCACGATGGCCGCGCGCATCTCCTCAGCGGTCCGGGTCATAAACCTGAGGTTATGTATGCTGTTCAGCCGGTACGCTAGTAGCTCCTCGGCGCGGAATAGATGGTTTAGATACCCCATCGAGAAGTTGCTGCAGGTGTAGCAGTCACAGTCTTCCTCGACGGGCGTGTCCATGCGGGCGAAACGCGCGCTCTTGATCGGCAATCTGCCGTCGCGCGTTAGCAGGGCGCCGTTGCGCGCCACGCGCGTTGGGAGTACGCAGTCGAACATGTCGATGCCGCGCGCCACGCACTCGACCAGATCTTCCGGCGAACCCACGCCCATGAGATAGCGCGGCTTCCCGCCGGGCAGGAGAGGCGTCGTCACCTCCAGGATGCGGTGCATCTCCTCCTTCGGCTCGCCAACGCTCAGGCCGCCGACAGCGTACCCGGGAAAATCCATCGCCGCCAGCGTGCGCGCACTCTCCCGGCGCAAATCCTCGAACGTGCTGCCCTGCACTATCGCGAACAGCGCCTGCCGCTCGTTCTTGTGTGCGCGCAGGCAGCGCTCGGCCCAGGAATGTGTTCGCGCCAGTGCTGCGCGGTTGTATTCGTGCGAAGATGGGTGGGGAGTGCACTCGTCGAGCACCATGATTATGTCCGCGCCAAGATGCTCTTCGACGCGCATCACAAGCTCTGGCGAGAAGAAGTGTGTCGACCCGTCGATGTGCGACTTGAACGTGACGCCTTCGTCGCTCAGCTTGCGGTTGTGCGCCAAACTAAACACTTGAAACCCGCCGCTGTCGGTCAGGATCGGCCGGTCCCAGGCCATGAAACCATGCAGCCCGCCGAACTCCTCAATCAAGTCGGCGCCGGGGCGCAGGTAGAGGTGGTAGGTGTTCGATAGGATTATCTGAGCTCTTAGATCTCGAAGCTCGTGGGGAGACACTGACTTTACGGTAGCCTGCGTGCCCACAGGCATGAACACGGGCGTCTCGATCACGCCGTGTGGGGTGGTGATCCGCCCGGCACGCGCCGTGCCGACCCGGGTGTCAAGCTCCTGCTCCAACTCGAAGCCGAACCCCGCCGGACGGCCCGCAAACTGATGGTCATCAGCCAATCTCCCGTCCTCGCTCTCTCAAACTCTCGTGTTCCGCCAATGCAAGATCAATTTCCTCGCGTACCCACTCGTCTATTTCTTCGCTCAGCCGCTTCACCAGGGCATCGTGGGCTACCTTGCTGCCGAGTCGCCCGAGCGCCCAGGCCGCATGGCCCCGCACCAATGGCGTTTCGCACGCCAACGCACGCACAAGCGCCGGCACCGCTGCGGTATCTCCCGCGTTCCCCAGCGCGATCGCCGCGTTGCGCCGCAGCCCGGCCCACTTTGCGCGCTTCACAGGGCTTCGCTTGAACCGCACGCGGAACTCTGCCTCGGACATGTCGATTAGCTCGATCAAGTCGGGGGTGCCGCCGATACCGCGCTCGGGGCCCAGCTCTTCGTGGTAACCAGGCACCGCCTTGCGGTTGACCGGGCAGACTTCCTGGCAAATGTCGCAGCCGAATACCCACGTGCCCACCAGCGGCCGCATCTCACGCGGGATCGGGTCGCGATGCTCAATTGTAAGATATGAGATGCAGCGGTCGTTATGCAGCACGCCCGGCTCAACGAGCGCACCGGTCGGGCAAGCAGGCATGCAGCGGATACACGAGCCGCAGTTGGTGCGCACCGGCACGTCGGGAGGCAGATCGAAGTCCAGCAGCAATTCGCCAAGAAGGATCCAAGACCCGTGCGTCCGGCTTAGAATATTAGTATTCTTCCCGTACCAGCCTAGGCCCGCGCGTTGTGCAACCGCACGATCCACGATCCTCGCCGTATCGGACAACGTCCGGGCCTCGATGGGCCGCCCGACCATCTCCTCGACGGAAGCGTGCAATGCCATGAGCCTGTCTCGGAACAGGTCGTGGTAGTCTTCGCCCCAGGCATATCGGGCGACTTTGCCGCGGGGCCTCCCCGCTACAGGGGGCATCTGTTCGCCGTCTGAACGCAGGTAGCTAATGCCCAGCGACACGATCGTGCGGACCTCGGGCATCAGGTTGTGCGGGTCTCCCGACACGGCAGCGCGCTCGCGTGTGAACCACGGCAGGCCGGAGAAAAGCCCGGCATCGACGCGCTCTTCAATGGCGCGCTGCGCTTCGACAAACGGCTCGGGCGATGCGAACCCGACCAGGTCAAAACCGAGTTCGAGCGCGCGCTCAGCTATGTCTGCCTTCAGTTTCAGGGCATCCTGCAGATCAGCTGGGGTTTGCGGGGCGTGAGCAACCTTAACTATTGGTGAGACTCGCATTTCCGGCCCGTTGCGGGCGAATTTGCTCGGAAGGGCAGCGCGTCAGGGGGACGTAAGGTCGGCCGCCGCACGCTCTATCACATCGTGAATCAGCGTGCAATCCTCGGCAGGCAGGATGTCCGAGCAGGCCGACTCGTATGCCCTGAGCAGTTGCGCCTCCCAGCCCGGTATAGGCGGCGCCATGTTCCGGGTGCTGAAGGCGCGGTGCAGCCAAGTCATGTCATCGACAATTAGGCCGGGCTCCTCGGCCAGCACGCTCAGCCCTACAACCGGGCCAAGCCGCTTGAAGCCGTCAACCACCATTTCGGCCACGCGTTCGGCGGTCGCGGGCGGAGCGGTCCGTACCGCGGCCATGTCAGCCGCGTGTGACGGCGCGCCCTGGGCAATCAGTGCGCTCTCCCAGGCCCGCACAACGCGTTGTGCCGCTACCTCGGCTATCTCGTCGTTTCGCCGCTGCAACTCAGCCAGCAGCGACTTCCTTCTATCGTCGGTCATGTTAACTTCGCGTTCCTGACGTCTCTTTTCAGTGCTATGCGGCTGCCGTACGCTCTCGGCGATTATAGCACAGCACCGCCCCATCCTGCAGGACGGGGCGGTGCGGCAGAAAGACGCTCTTGCCCGACCGGGGCTATTTGCCGCGCGATGTGCCGTTGGTAGAGGCAGGTTCCGGCGCAGGGGATTGGGGAGCTGCGGCGAGGGTCAGGCCCAGTTTCTGCTCGAATTCTCGCCGCAAACTCTTGCTGCCGTCGAAGGCGTCGTCCGGCATCGGCTCGCCGGAGAGGAGCCTGCGCAGCAGGGTCAGCTCCGCGCCCGATAACGATGCGCCGTTTAGTTTGTACTCCTCGAACGCCTCCCAGGCGATGGGGGCTACCGCCTTGACACACTCCGCGACCCGGTTGGCGTAGTCTCGAATCTCCTTCTGCGCGTGCGGGTCCATTCGAAGACGGAGAAAGTGCAGCAGGTTGTGCAGGTTCATCTGCCAGTAGAACTCGCTGTACAGCGAAAGGGGCAGGACGATGCGCGCAAGCTCGCGCGCTACGTTGTCCTGGAGGAACTGTTCGTAGTGCGCGTAGGCGCTCTCGCGGTCTTGCCTCAGGAAGTCGAGGAAGCGTTCGATGACCTCGGCGGGCACCTCGTCGTTGGAGCGGCCCTGCTTGTTATCCTTGCTCTGGTAGCCGATGTCACCGGGGGCCGGGACGTGAAACTCCTCTTTCATGATGGAGTAGCGTCCGCTCTCCTCGTTGATCGAGGCCGTGCGGTGTCGCATCCACTGCCGGATCACGAAAATGGGCGCCTTGATGTGGAACTTGAGCACCACCATCTCGAACGGCGTCGTGTGGTCGTGGCGCAAGAGGTAACGTATCAACCCGCGGTCCTCGCGTACAGACTTGGTGCCCGCGCCGTACGATACTCGCGCCGCCTGCACGATGCTCTGGTCGCTTCCCATGTAGTCCACGAGGCGGACGAAGCCGTGGCTCGGAACGTCCAATTGCTGGTCGAGTATCGCCTCAGCGGCGGGCGAAATAATGTGCCCCATCAAACTTCCCCCTTCCCTCATTGCGGGTATTGGGCAGATTATAGCACCGGGCGCTGTGTGGAAAACCTGGCACTCCAGGAACGTCAAAACGACTCGTCGCATCTGCGCGAGTCGTTTTGGGTGGACGATGTGGTGCGTCCGAGCGATTGAAAGTGCTCGTCCGCGTTACGCGCTGTCGCTCAAGACCAGACTGTTGACGGCCAGTACCAGATCGTCAATGTTGAACGGCTTCGGAATGACGGCATCAGCGTGGGCCACGCGGGCTTGCTCGCGCAGCTTCTCAGAAGCAGACATCACAATTACCGGTAGCTTCTCCGTCTTCGGATCGCTCTTCACCATCCGGCAGACGGTCAGGCCGTCCATCACCGGCATCATTACGTCAAGGAGAATCGCATCGACCGGTGTGTCCGACAGCTTGTCGTAGGCTTCGACGCCGTTCGTAGCTACCGCCGTCTCATAGCCTTCGCTCTCAAGAATCAGCGAACAGATAGCAGCGAGATCGGGATCGTCATCAACAACCAGTACTTTGGGCATGTGTGCACGCGCGCGTGCGCTCCTTCATTGCGAGGTTGCCAAATTACGTTGCAAGTTGCGTGCCAGTTACGGCTCTGTTCGCGAAATGAGCGCCGGATAACACGCGACAGGCGTTACTACAGCGGTATGTTGCCGTGCTTCTTCGGAGGGTTCGAGTCCCGCTTGTTGCGGAGCATCTGTAGCGCGCTGATCAGTTTCGGGCGTGTCTGGCGCGGCTCGATCACGTCGTCTATGAAGCCGCGCGCCGCCGCCACATAGGGGTTTGCAAACTTCTCATGGTACTCTGCCACCAGGCGCCGGCGGGTCGCTTCGGGATCGGCGCTGGACTCGATCTGGTCCTTGAAGATGATGTTGACAGCCCCGTCCACTCCCATGACGGCGATTTCGGCCATCGGCCATGCGTAGTTCACGTCGCCGCGCACGTGTTTCGAGTTCATAACGTCGTATGCGCCGCCGTACGCCTTGCGCGTAATCACGGTGATCTTCGGCACGGTTGCCTCGCAGTACGCGTAGAGCAACTTGGCCCCGTGACGGATGATTCCCCCATGCTCCTGTCGCACGCCCGGCAGGAAGCCGGGCACGTCAACGAACGTCACGAGCGGAATATTGAAGCAATCGCAGAAGCGCACGAACCTGGCGGCCTTGTCCGAGGAGTCGATGTCCAGCACGCCCGCCAACACGAGCGGCTGCTGTGCCACCACCCCCACAGGCATCCCGCCCAGCCTGGCGAATCCGACGATGATGTTGCCCGCGAAGTGCTCGTGTACCTCCAGGAACTCGCCATCGTCTACCACCCTGCGAATGACCGTCTTCATGTCGTAGCCCTTGGTCGGCACGTCGGGGATGATGGTGTCAAGCTCCTCGTCCATGCGAGAAGGTGGGTCATCAGTAGGCACGAAGGGCGGGTCGTCCAGGTTGTTCGAGGGCAAGTAAGAAAAGAGCCGCCGGATACCCAGCAGGCACTCCTCCTCGCTGTCGGATGCGAAATGGGCTACTCCCGAAACACTGTTGTGCACCACGGCCCCGCCCAGCGTTTCAAAGGTCACATCCTCGTGCGTGACAGTCTTTACTACGTTGGGTCCGGTGACGAACATGTACGACGTGTCCTTCACCATGTACACGAAGTCGGTCATCGCTGGAGAGTAGACCGCCCCGCCCGCGCACGGTCCCATAATTGCCGAGATCTGCGGTATCACGCCCGAGGCGAGTACATTTTTCAAGAAGACGTCGGCGTAACCACCCAGGCTCAACACGCCCTCTTGAATGCGCGCCCCGCCCGAGTCGTTCAGGCCGATTACGGGCGCGCCGTTCTTCATCGCCATGTCCATCACCTTGACGATTTTCTCGGCGTGTGCCTCGGACAGCGAGCCGCCGAACACAGTGAAGTCCTGCGAGAAGACGTACACCAGCCGGCCGTCGATGCGTCCCCAGCCTGTCACCACGCCGTCGCCAAGCACCTTCTGGTCGCCCATGCCGAAGTCGTCAATGCGGTGCGTCACGAACATGTCGATCTCTTCGAACGTGCCTTCGTCGAGCAAGAGATCAATTCGCTCCCGCGCCGTCAGCTTACCCTTGGCGTGCTGCTGCTGGATACGGCGCTCTCCGCCTCCGGCATAGGCTCGCTCGCGCAACTCGCGGAGCCGGGCCACGGCCTGCGCGGAAGTCTGCCGGCCGTGCGGGACCGGTGGACTGCCGTCTTGAATCGGCGGCGCCGACTCCAGAGCCGCGTCCGGACTGTCGGGACTAGGCTGTGCCGGGTCGGCGACCTCGTGGTTGTCGGGCATGCGGGTATGGTCCTCCTGCAGCGTGGGGATAGGCGACAAGCATTATAGCATCGGGCAGAAACGTAAGCCCGGCGCGCTTACGCAACTTGCGAGGCAAGCGCGCCCGCAGGCCAGTCCAGCGCGCGACGGAAGAAGTCGTTTACGCGCTGCTTATACTCCTCGGGCGAGACGGCGGGACCGGCACTGTGTCCACATTCCGGAACGACCCAAAGCTCCTTCGGCCCCGACGCGGCCTCGAATATCCTCATCGCCGAGTCGGGATGCGTGAGGTCGTCCTGGTCGCCGTGAATGACCAGTAGGTGACGATGTCCCATGCGCGCCGCCGAGCGCTCGGGGGCGATGTCTCTAGATCGAAAGCCGACCATCGTCTCGCCGAACCACACGATCAGTGGAGCGAACCAGATGGCCGCCCTGCCGACGAAAGCCCTCAAGCCCGGAGTTACCATGTCCGGCAGGCTGGCGTATGACGAGTCCGCAACGATGGCCCGCATGCCGGGGTCAAGCTCGGCCGCCAGAAGCGCGGTTGCCGCGCCCATAGATACGCCCAGCGCACCAATTCGCGTAGGGTCCACGTCAGGGCGAGAGCGTGCGTAGGCAGCCGCGTCCATCAAGTCCCAACGCTCTCTGTACCCAAGGGTCACGGGCCGTCCGGAGAGCAGCCCGCTTCCCTGCATGTCGAACATCAGGCTGGCGAAGCCGGCGTCGCGGAGCAGGCTGGCGTATCCGACCATCTGCTCCTTGTAGCCGCCGTACCCGTAAACCAGCAGGATGCAGGGAGACTGCTCCACACCGGGAGCGCCCGGCACAAACCACCCGCTGATCGGGTTGCCATCGCGCCCAACGAACTTGACCGGCTCGGCGCTTATGTCCGGCTCGATGGTCAGCGCCTCGTCCAGGCCGTGCGGAAGCGGCTCAGGAACCGGCGGATATAGCACTTTACGCGCCGCCCAGTACGGTAGCCCGCCGAACACCAGGCCCGCAAGCCCAAGCGTGACAATCGCTGCCCGTCTGGGCAATCCTCCTGTCGCCGGGCGCTTCTCTCGCGCGGCCCGTTCCATTCCGACTTGTTCCAGTGCTATCTCTGCTGTCGTTCTTGATTGCATCGCTGTCTCCGTGCCCCCCTCGGGGAGGCGGCTCTCTGCTATTCGCTCTCTATTGTGAAATTTACAGCCCTTATGCGATTACATGCGGGTGCTTAATCCGGCGCAATGTCGCGGGTGCCTGATTGACATACACTTGAAAAGGGATTACGATTGTCCGGATCTGTATTTTCATGCACAATGTATACCATAGTGCGAGGTTCCGCCACAGCCAACCGGCGGCACCCTATCGTGGGAAAGGATAACACACCATGCCCGTTTCTACAGAAGCCGTATTGCAGGCACTCAGCGTCGTTAAAGACCCTGATCTCGGGCGTGACCTCGTCACCCTCGGAATGATCGAGGACGTCAAGATCGATCCTGACGGCAACGTCGACTTCACGATCGTGCTCACCACGCCCGCCTGTCCGGTCAAGGACCAGCTAAAGCAGCAATCGGAGACCGTCGTCAGCGCGCTTCCCGGCGTGCGGGCGGTCAACGCCGTCGTTACGTCTCGGGTGCGCGCGGGCACGATGATCCAGCGCGAGGGAATCCCGGGCGTACGCAACATCATCGCGGTAGGCTCGGGCAAGGGCGGCGTGGGCAAGAGCACCGTTTCGGTCAACCTTGCGCTGGCCCTGGCCGGCGAGGGCGCTCGCGTGGGTCTGCTAGACGCCGACGTCTACGGCCCCAACGTACCGCTCATGATGGGGTCCACCGGCGGCCCGCGGCAGGGCGTCGACAACAAGATCGTGCCTGTGGAGTCTTACGGCATCAAACTGATATCTATGGGCTTCTTCATCGACGCTGACAGCCCCGTAATCTGGCGCGGCCCCATGCTGACCAAGCTGCTGACCCAGTTCATGTACGACGTAAGCTGGGGCGAGCTTGACTACCTGGTGATGGACATGCCCCCCGGCACGGGCGATGTACAGCTCACCACGGCGCAGTCGGTACCGCTTACCGGCGCGGTCATGGTGTCCACGCCACAGGACGTCGCTCTGCTCGACGTCGGCAAGGCACTTATGATGTTCAAGAAGTTGAACGTGCCGGTGCTCGGCATCGTTGAAAACATGAGCACATTCGTCTGCCCCCACTGCAGCCAGCCGACTGACCTCTTCGGCCACGGAGGAGCGCAGTCAGCGGCGGCCCGTTACGGCGTGCCGTTCCTCGGCGAGATCCCGCTGCACCTGCGCATTCGCGAAGGCGGCGACAGCGGCCGGCCGGTAGTGGCCGAAGCGCCCGACAGCCCCGAGGCGCAAGCCTTCCTTCAGGTGGCTCGCAACCTCGCGGCCCAGGTTTCTGTCGTTGCCTACAAGCAGCAGGAGGTCAAGAAGGGCGCTCCGGTCGCCTTCTTCACAAAGCGGTAGAACCCTAGACCCCTTTGGCGGGGTGCACATCAGGCGCCACGGTGGTAAAATGTCTCACCGGCCGGGGCGCCTTTTGCGCGCACCGGACAGACATCGATCGCCCCGAGGTACCATGCTAGACCACCAGACAGATGCCCCGTCCCCGGTCGCGCCCGATCTGCAGCCCGACCACGAAGTGAGCCTCGCGCCGCGCGAGGGCGACTTGCTCTCACTTCCATTCGACCAGTACGGCCGCATGCGGGTCGTGCAGAACGTCGCCCACATTCTCTACCGGGCGCTCGTGCCGGGTGTGCAGGCCGAGGAACGGCCCAGGGTTCGCGTGCTGGACGTGGGCGGCTTCCCGGGAACGCTCAGGCACTTCCTGTCGCCCGACCTGTTTGAGCTGACGGTGCTCGACGTGGTGCCCGACGACGGCTCGATCCCCGGATACGTGCGCGCCTCGGGCGCTGATATCCCATTCGGCCCCGGCGAGTTCGACGTGGTCTTCACATTGGACACACTGGAGCATATACCCGCCCCTGACCGCGCCACCTTCTTGAGCGAGGCGCGTCGCGTAGCCCGGCACGCCGTGGTGTTGGTCAACCCGATCCAGTCGCTTGAGGCCGACCTTGCCGAGGAATTGCTTGATGAGTACGTGCGATGGCTGCTGGACGCGCAGCAAGAGCAGCTTGCCGAGCACAGGGCGTTCGGGCTGCCAGACTTCGAAGCGACGGCGGCAGATTTTGAGCAAGCAGGGTTGGCGACGTACTCGTTCAAGCTGGCCAACGTCCATAACTGGCTCTTCATGATGGTCGCGAAGCACTACCTGATCTCCCTGCGCGACGACAGGGCCATCGCGTTCGAGCGCGCACTAGATCGCTATTACAACCTGAGCTTTTTCGAAAGCGACCGGGCCGAACCTGCCTATCGCGGCGCACTCGTAGCGGTTCGTCCCGGACTGGAACCCGCCCTCGAAGAGATTCGGGACGCCTACCCGCGGTCGATGGAGTTGTCGCCGGCGGACAACAGCGTGCGCATGCAGATGACCGACCTACTGCTGAACCTGCTCAACCTCAAGACCGCCAACCACGAGGACCGGCTTCTGCGCGAGCAGATGGAGATTCGCGACAGGCAGATCGCCCAGCTTGAGCAGAAGGTCGCCCTGCAGGACATTGAGGTCGACAGACGCGAGACTGACGTGCGTTCGCTGCAGGAGCAGGTGGACCGGCTCGATGCCCACGTGGGCAACATCCAGGCCGCCTACGCCAGGGAGTTCGAGAGCCAGAAAGCCTACGTCGAGCGCATCGAAGCCGACCTCAAGAGCAAGGATGAGCATATCCTGTATCTCGAGCGGCTGTTGCAAGGTATAGAATCGGGGCGCGTTTTCCGCCTGACTCGCACACTAAGTCGATTCCTGGGGCGCTAGAGTGAGCCATCCCCCCGACTACAGCCCGCCCGGCACACCCGAGCCGGTGCCGCAGCCATTCGACATAGAGGCTCCCCGTCACGAGAGCGCAACGGAAAAGCAGGCTTTACCTGTAGGCGCGCCTACCGTTTCGGTAGTCGTTCTCAACTTCAATGGCCTTCGTCACCTGGAGCCCTGTTTCACCTCGCTGCTTGAGCTTGACTACCCGAAGGACAGGCTCGAATTGATGCTGGTGGACAATGCCTCTTCGGACGGGTCCGTCGACTTCATGC
>DASTEB010000334.1:0-2088 GCA_035710025.1 Chloroflexia bacterium | reverse complement strand
CGTGCTCCATCCCGGCGTAGCTCCACAGCGAGTACCGCTCGTACACCGCGTCGAACGGGCCGTCCTCCGAGAGTGCAAGCGCCAGGTCCGCGTTCGCCGCGAGGGCCGACGCCTCGCGCTGCGCCCGGTCGTCGCCCGACGGTGCGGGCAGCCTGTGGACTCGCACGGACTCAAGCCCGGCGGGTGGCATGCCCCCCAGGCTTGCCGCGAACAGCGTGACCTCCACCCCCCGCGACAGCAGGGCGCGCACTACCTCCTGCACGTGTACCGAGCACCCCTTCTTGCCGAATACCGGCACTCCCCGGTCGGCGCACACGTAAGCCAGCCTCATCAGCTTGCCCTTTCGAGCTGCGCGGGCACCGCTTCGACAGCTTCTTCGACGGGCGTTTCCACCGGGCCGAACAGGGCCCGCACCCGCGCCGCGTTGCGGTGGACGCTGAACTCCGCCTCGACCAATTGCCGGGCGCGGATCGCCAGCCTCACCCGCAACTCCGCGTCGCCGAGCAGCCGCTCCATGGCGTCGGCCAGCCCTTCCGGGTCGTGTTGGCCGACCATCAGCCCTGTCTCGCCGTCGTGCAGCGCCTCCGGTATACCCGTTACGTCGGTGGACACGCACGGCGTGCCCAGTGCCATCGCCTCCAGCAGCACCGTGGGCAGGCCGTCGCGGTTGCCGTCCGAGCCGAGCACGCACGGGGCTGCGAAGAGCGCCGCGCTGCCCACCTCGGCGATCACGTCTGCCTGGGGCCGCGCGCCGAGCATCCGCACCCTCTTGCCCAGGCCAAGCCGCCCAATCTGCGCCCGCAGCTCCGCTTCAAGCTCGCCCGTGCCGATGATGCGGCACTCGAAATCCACCCCGCGGCTCGCCAGCACGGCGCACGCGCTCACCAGGTCGTCGAAGCCCTTCTTCTCGACCAGCCGCCCCACCCCGACGATGACAGGCGGGCGGCGCCTCGGGATGGTGAAGGGGAAGCGCGCCGTGTCCAGCCCGTTGTACACGCGCTGCACTCGCCCGGCCGCCGCACCGAACTCCGCACGCAGGTGCGCCTCGTTGTAGTCGCTCACCGTGACCACGGCCGCGGCGTCCTCCAGCTTGCGGCGCAGGTCATCGGGCTGCACGCTCTCGTGGAAGATGTCCTTGGCGTGGGCCGTGAAGGTGTACGTCACCCCGGCGAAGCGCGCCGCCAGCCTCGCCACCGTCGTCGCCACGCTCGCGAAGTGGGCGTGCAGGTGCGAGATGCCTCGCAGGCGCACGAGCCGCGCCAGAAGCAGGGCCTGGTACACGTCGCGCACGTCTTCGCCCCGCGCCGCCTCGAGCGCGCCCCACACGCCGGGCAGCACCTCGGTCGCCCCCTGCACCGCCGACCAGAACGCCTCGGCCTTGATCCCGTACACCGGCAGGTAGGTCACGGGGGCGCGCACCAGGGAGATCACGTCCTGGAAGTGCGTGTCGTCGGGCGGCCTGAGCGAGAATATCTCTATGTCGAGGCCCGCCGCCTCGTGCGCGAGGATCTCGTTCACCACGAACGTCTCGGAAAAGCGAGGGTAGCGCTTGAGCACGTACCCGACTCGGTTGGCTAGGAATAATGACATGGTGCTTCCTTCTACCGGTTTTGCGTGAGTAGTTGCAGGCGCCGGGCGTGTCTACGAGGGCACGTGCAGCGGCGCGCCTTCGGGGTAAGTGCCGGGCGGCGTCGGCAGCACGCCCGCCCGCGGGCCGGGGAAGGCCCAGTCCTCGGGGCGCGTGGGCAGGCACGGCCTTCGCCGGGGCGAAAGAAGGCACGACACCAGCGCCGATACCGCCTTGTCGCCGCCGTCCAGCCGCAATCCCTGCCAGGGAGAGCGGCCGGGGGCGCTCAGCGAGCTGCGGATCAGGCCCACAAGCTCGCTGCCCGTCACGCTGTCCACGTCCGATGCGGCCCTCACCCAGCCCCGGCTCGCGAAGAGCGCGGCGCGCATCTTCTGCTCCTGGCTGGGGCCGCGTCGAGGCACCACAACGGCGCGCTTGCCCGCGCTCGCCACTTCCATCAGGCTGTTGTAGCCGCCCATCGTCACCACGACGTCGGACGCCGCTACGTACTTGCGGGCGTC
>DASTEB010000333.1:0-12830 GCA_035710025.1 Chloroflexia bacterium | reverse complement strand
CCATCGGCTACTGGATCCGCCCCACGGCCGTCGGGCGCGGCTACGTGACCGAGGCAGTTAAGCTGCTGACCGCATTCGCCCTCGACGTGCTCGAGGCGAAGCGCGTAGAGATTCTCTGCGACGAACGCAACGTCCCGAGCGCCAATGTAGCCCGGCGGGCCGGCTACGTTCTCGAAGGCGTCCGGCACAATGACTCACTGGACACTGCAGGCAACGTTACTAGCACAATGTTCTTCTCGCGCGTGCCCGGGGATACCGCTTGACCCGACACGCCCCCGCAGCCCGCCGCCCAACCCGCCGACGCGCTCCAACCTGGCTCAAGGCAGCAATTATCGCCGCTTTAGGTCTATTCGCATTGTGGTTTATTGGCGCTTTGGCTTACGTTTCCACGGATGCCGAGCGTGATTACGCACAGAACGCTGACGTGATCCTCGTGCTGGGGTGTAATATCGGCTCGACCGAGCGCCCTTCGCCTTGCATGGAGGCGCGGGCGGCTCACGCTGCGGACCTATACGGGAGGGGGTTGGCGCCGTACATAATCGCTTCCGGCGGGCCGAGCCACCCCGAAACGACCGAGGCTGCCGAGCTTGCGCGGCTACTTGAGCGCGGCGGCGTGCCCCGCGAGCGCATAGTGCTGGAGGAACACTCGCGCAATACCATCCAGAACGTGCGCTACTCGGCCGCGGTCATGGCAGAGCGGGGCTGGGACAGCGCGATACTCGTCACCGAGCCGTTCCAGAGCCGCCGCGCCGCGCTCATCGCGCGCGACTTTGGACTGCGGGTGTTCCCCTCCCCCGCCGTGCGCTCGCGCAACTGGGAGTCGCCCCTGGCCCGCGCCTACACCCTGTCGCGCGACGCGCTGTCGCTCATGCTCTACCAGGCGAAATCGCTGGTGGGCATCCGAGAGTAGGGGCGATGAACTACGCCCGGCGGAAGCGGAAGTCAACCCGGCGCACGGCCACGCTCGCCAGCAAGAGGAGCAGCGCCGGGGCCACGAAGTAGGGCCAAAGCGGCTCGCGGTCGGGCGACTCGCCGTCAAGCCCCACCGGGTCGAGCGCCTGTTGGGGCTGGCGCAGGTAGGCCGCGCCGCCATTCAACTGCTTCAACAGGCGGTCGTTGGTGCCCGCACGCAAGTACTCCTCGCCCGTCGGCACCGCGAAGCCCACCGTCTCGCCCGTGGCCGTGTCGCCGTCGCCCGCGCGCCGCACGCGCACCTCGTAACTGCCCGTCTCACCTACGGGAACGGTGGCCTCGTAGCGGCCGGGTGCAGTCTGCTGGAGTACGGTGGTCGTCACCACGCCCGAGGCCGAGCGCACGCCCGCGGTGATGTCCGCCAGGTCGGCGAAGGTGTTGTCCGGGTTGAGGCTCTCGACCACCACCCGCGCAACGCCCGCGCCCTCGGCCCGCCCGTCCTCGTCGGAGAACTGCACCGACGGCACGAGCAGCCTGTTCACAGGGCTTGCCATGGACCAGCGCACGGCCTGGTTCCAGAACCGCCCGAACTCGTCCCAGGTGAGCCAGTTGGCGCCCCAGTTGGGCCCGGCCTCCGAAGTGAACGCCACCACGCGCCCAAGCCCGTACTGCCAGTGCGCCAGCAGCGGGTCGCCCGTGTCGGTGGTGAGCGCGGTCACGGCCTCGTCCTTCGCCACGGTGATGCCGTAGCCCGAAAGCTGCGGCAGATCGGCCGGGGTCAGGCCGCGCAGCACCGGACTGACTGCCGACAGGTGCGGTTGGATCACGCCCTCAAGTGTGGCCTCGCGCAGCGTCAGGTCGATCTCTTTGAACACGATCTTGGGGATCTGGTCGGGCTGCTCGGTGAAGTAGAAGCGCCCGCGCCCCTCCCGCGCCAGCCGGGTGAGCAGGTCGCGGTCGGTATCGGTGCCGATGCCGATGGCCGAAAGGTTGATCTCGTCGGCGCGCAGGCGGTCGAGCAGCGGGCCGTAGTCGGCGAAGCGCTGCTCGCGCCCGTCGGTGAGCAGCACGAGGTGGCGGGTGGGCGCGGTGATGCTGCGCATCATTCGGGCCGCTTCGTCCACGGCCGGGTAGATGGCCGTGGTGCGCCCAACCTCGATCTCCATGATCTGCTGCTGGATGGATTGCTTGTGCTCTTCCGAGCGCAATTCCTGCATCGGGATGGCCCACTCGTACTCGTCGTCGAAGGCGATCAGGCCGATCTGGTCGCCCGGGCGCATGGAGCCGACCGCCAGCCGCGCCGCCTCGATAGCCATCTCGAACTTGCTCGCGACGCTTTGCGAGCCGTACTCGCGCATACTGGACGAACGGTCGAGGATGAGGATGAGGGCAGTCGTGCCTTCCTGCGGGCGCGGCGCAGGCTCGGAAGACACCGGCAGCACCTCCTCGAAGATGCTGTTCATGTAGTCGCCCTTGCCGTAGGCCGTCTGCCCGCCCACCACGACGAGGCCGCGCCCGTTCCGCCGCACGAACTCCTGCAGGGTGCGCTGCTGGTCCAGCGTGAAGCTGGTCGCGGCGGTGTTCGCCATGACCACCGCGTCGTACTCGTCAAGCTCGTTGGCCGACGTGGGCACCGAGACCGGGTAAAAGACGTCCGCGTCAATCTGCCACTGCCTGAGCGCGGCAGCAACCGGGTCGGCCTCTCCCTCGCGCTCTTGGAGCACAAGCACCCGCGGCCTCGGCTTGACCACGAGAGTGGCCGCGGCCGAGTTGTTCTCGTCTGACGTATCGGACGACGTTTGCAGTGACGCCTCGATGCTGTGGAAACCGGGGGCCATGGCGCGCTGCTCGAGCTCGATGGTGTTGTCGCCCTGGCGCAGCGATACCTGCCGCCCCGAAGCCAGCGCACCATCTATCGACAGGCTGAGCGTGGCGCTCGTCGCCTCGGTGCTGTACACCTGCAATTCGCTGATCACCACGTCACCTATGCGGGCGTAGGGCTGCATCCACAGGCGGCTCACCACCACCTCGGGCGAGCCGAGCGCGGTCAGCGCCACCACCTGCACGTCGATGCCCCGCGAGGAGAGACGGGAAGCTTCGTCCGCCACCCGGCCGCGCGTCTCCCACCCGTCGCTCACCAGCACGACACGCCTGCGGCCCGAGTCGCCCATCAGGCTGCCCGCCAGTCGCATCCCCGCTTCGAGGTCGCTCACGCGGGCGGCATCCTCGGGCGCGGGCAGCCAATCGCCCGCCTCGACCTGCTCGCGCGTTAGCTCGGTTGCCTCGTCGCCTGCCGCGACGAAGCGGAGGTTGTCGGTAGGCCCCGCGGCCTCCTCGACACCCTGTGCGTACGCGACCACCTGCTCGCGTGCCTGGGCGCTCAGGCTGCCCGATGTATCGAGCACCAGGGTCACGCTAAGGGTGTCGTCTTGCTTGACCACGGCAGGCTCGGCGATGGCGAGCACCAGCAGCACCACGCCGGCGATCTGCAGGATTAGCGAAGAGTTGCGCCGCCAGGCCGCGGTTGCCCTGATACGCAGCGCGGCCAGCATGAGCAGCGGCACGAGGATGACCGCGAGCCACAGCAGCTCTGGGCGCAGGAACGCGATTCCGCTCAAATCGAACCTCGTTTCCATGTGTACACAAGCCACTCGCCCACCAGCAGCGCCAGGGCAAGCGCAACCAGCGGCAGCCAGAAGACCTCGTTCGCGGTCAGCTCCGACTGCTCAATCTCCAGCGGGCGGGTCAGCTCGGGGTGTGCAAGTGCGTCGGGGTCGGCGGGCTCCGGGTCGTCTTTCGGGTTGACGGCGAACTGCAGAGTCGCGCCGCCCGCGACCTGTATCCTGTAGATGCCGTTCTCGTCTGTGGCGGCGAACAGCCCATCGGCGCCCACGTCAACCGTGCGGCCGGAAGGCGTCTCGACGCGCGCCCCCGCCCCTGCCTGAACCGGGCGGCCCGGCTCGACCGCCTGCGTGCCCGCCAGCGGGTAGAGCCACTCCACCACGTTGGCCATCATAAGCGGGAAGGCGGCGAGTTTGGTCAGGTTGGAGTCGCGCGGGTCGAACGTGAGCACGACCATGCGTCTACCCTCGCGCTCGCCTGCCATCACCAGCGGGCCGCGGTTCGAGTCGACCACCACCTCCAGCCACTCGGGCGGTTCGATGCTCTGCGCCTGCGTCACGCGCAGAGGTGTGAAGTCAATCCCCGCGACGACAGGGTGCGACACGTCCACTGCCGTGGGCCGCAGGTCGCGCACGTCGCCCCTGGTCGTGAGGAAGTCGCCCCGCGGGTTCACGAGCACGAGGTTTCCTGCGGGCAGCGGGTTGGGCAGCGCCCCCTCGATGAGGGTGAAGGCGGGCGCGGGCACGTCGGTATTTGTTACCGTGCGCAGCCCTTCGATGCCCGCGAACACGCGCCGGTACAGGTCGGGCTGCTCCGAGTGGACGCGCACCTGGTACTGGCCGGGCGCGGGCAGGAACACCAAGGCGCGATCGTCGGCGGGCAGGGCATCGCCCGGGGAAATGTCGACACTGAACCGCCCCGTGCCCGCGGGCACCTGCCAGGTCAGGCTGACCTGCGCGCCGGGTGGAACGTCCTCAGTGCGAACAGGCAGCGGCACCGTATCGGCGTGGGCCGCCACCCGGATGTCGAAGGAGCTGGAGCCGCGGTTCTCGATGCGGGCGAACGCCACGTAGCCCGAGCGTCCGTCGGGCGGGCGGCGCACGCTCAACGCGGTGATGGCGCGGTTCTGTACGGGCTGGCCAACCCGCTCAAACGACAGCGACAGGGGCAGCGCAGACAGGTCGCCCAGCGAGGCCGGGTCGAACGCGCCGTCCGAGATTACGGTCACCGGGAGCGCGCTCCCCTGCACCTTGCGCGCCATGCCTGCGGCGGCGTCCAGCGCGCCCGCGATGTCGGCCGTGCCCGCGCCTGGGCGCATGCCGTCAAGCGCGCTCTCGAACGCGGCGCGGTCGCACTCCGAGCACTCGGTAGTGGCCGACGCACCCGCCCGGAGCAAGGTCACGCGGTCCTGCGGGCCCATGCTTGACACGATTTCAAGCGCCCGGTCGCGGGCGGCGTCAAAGCGGGTCTGCGCGCCCGCGCTCGCCTGCATGGTGCCCGATGCGTCCACCACGATCACGCTCAAGCGTCCCTCGGGCGCGGTCAGCGCGGGCTGGGCAAGGGCAAACGCCCCCAGTATGAGCGCGATAGCCTGCAGGAAGAGCAACAGCGACAGCGGCGGGCGGTGCAGCCGGGCGCGCGACCGCTCGACCTCGGGCAGGGCACGCCACAGGCGCAGGCTCGATACCGGCATGCGCAGCCGCTTGGGCCGCAGCATGTAGATGAGGATTAGGAGGGGGACGAGAAGGAGCCACAGCGCACCCGCCCAGTTGAGCAGGCTCATGCCGTCACCCCCCGGCGGCGCAGCATGTCGAGCATGACGCGCTCCACGTCCCAGTCGCTGCGCACGAGCAGGTAGTTGGCCCCGTGCGTGCGGCACCACCCCTCGCACTCAGCCAGCCAGTCGTTCAGGCGGCGGTGGTACTCGAACATCGCCTCCTTGCCCAGGTGTACCTCCATGCGCTCGCCCGTCTCGCTGTCAATAAGCTCGAGATCGCCCTCGTCAATGGGGTTGAGTTCCTCAGGGCTGAGCACCTGCAGAACTGTCGTCTGGAAGCCCGCCGAAAGGAGTTGGTTCACGCCGTCGCGGTAGCCGTCGAGCAGCAGGTCCGATATCACCACGGCGATGCGGCCCTGCCCGCGCCCGGCCGACCAGTTGGCGAGCAGGCGGTCGAAACTGGCCACAGACTGCGTGGAAAGCCCCTGCAGGTCGCGAAACATGGTGCCAGACTCGGCCCGGCCCCTGTACCGTGTCTCCAAACCGCGCGTGGGCGACCCGGCGACCGCCGCGCCCGGTGTTGTCATGACAACGGCGTCGAGGTGCGCGAGCCCGATGTAGCCCAGCGCGGCCGCCAGCCTGCGGGCCGACAGGAACTTGGGCGGCGCCCCGTAGCTCATGGACGGGCTGGCGTCGACCAGCACGTAGAGCACGGTATCGTGCTCGGCCTGGGCCTGACGCACATGGAGGGTGCCCAGCCGGGCGTAGGCGTTCCAGTCTACCCGGCGCAGGTCGTCGCCCGCGGAGTACGCCCGGTAGTCGGCGAACTCGATGCCCGTTGTGCGCCGCGCGGCCAGGTGCTCGCCCATCAGCCCGCTGATCAGGTCGCGACCCAGGGCCAGTGTCAGCCTGTCCAGCTTGGTGAGCAAGTCGGCGTCCACCACCAATCCGTCGTCCCTCGTGAGGGGACGCGCACCGTGCGGGCCGCGCCTGGAGAGCCGCGTGCGCCAGGTCTCTACCACCGAGCGCAGGTTGCCCGGCTGCCTCACTCGCGGACCCCCTCCAGGATCTGCATGAGGATGGTGTCGGCGTCAATGTTCTGAAGCTGCGCCTCGACACCCAGCACCACGCGGTGGCGCATGGCGGGCAGCATCACCCGGCGCAGGTCGTCGAACGACACGTTGTACCTGCCGGAGAGGAGCGCGTTCACCTTGCCCGCCAGCACGAGCGTCTGGATGGCGCGGGGGCTTGCGCCGTAGCGCACGTAGCGCCTGGCGATGTCGGGGCTGTCCTGCCCCTCGGGGTGGGTGGACATGACGAGCCGAGCGGCGTAATCCAGCACAGGCTCGGCCACCGGCACCTCGCGGATCATCGATTGAAGCTCCTGCAGGGTGTTGCCCGTCATCACGACGCGAGGGTGGCGCTCGTTGCGGCCCGTGGTCCGGCGGGCGATCTCCTTCAGTTCGTCGGGCGAGGGGTAGCGCACCACGATCTTGAAGAAGAAGCGGTCAAGCTGCGCTTCGGGCAGCGGATAGGTGCCCTGCAGGTCGATGGGGTTCTGCGTGGCGAGCACGAAGAAGGGCTGCGGCAGACGGTGGGTCTGCCGCCCCACCGTGACGGCGTACTCCTGCATCGCCTCGAGCATGGCCGACTGAGTGCGCGGGGTGGCGCGGTTGATCTCGTCGGCCAGGATGAGGTGGGCGAAGATCGGGCCGGGCTGGAATGCGAACGTGCGCCCCTCGTCGCTCTCCACGATGATGTCGGTGCCGATGATGTCGGCGGGCATCAGGTCGGGCGTGAACTGGATGCGGCTGTAGCTCAGGTCAACCGTCTCGGCCAGCGTGCGCACGAGCAGCGTCTTACCCAGGCCGGGCACGCCCTCGAGCAGCACGTGGCCGCCCGCGAGCAGCGCGGTGAGCACGCCGCGCACGACCGAGCGCTGCCCCACGATCACGCTCGACAGCTCCTCTTCAAGGCCCATGACCATACGCCTGACGTTCTCCCCGATGCGTGCGTCGGCGGCGGCGCCGTTCTGCGGTGGCGGAGCCTGCGGGGTCTGCGGCCGGGGAGGGGCCGTGCGGGGCATCTGCTGAGTATCGCGCTCGCTCTCTTCAGGGGTCCATGCGCGGCGGGTAGGTAGTTGGTCGCTCAAAGTATGCTTCCTTTACTGTGTAGGGAGGTTGCCGTGACGCTATGCCGCGCCCTACTGGTCCTCCGGGCTGAAGTACTTCTGCACTATGCCCCAGCGCTCGACCGGGGCGAGGTTCGACTCGCCCGAGGCGTCCACCGGGCCGCCGCCCGAGGGGGCCGTGGCTCCGGCCGCGCCGCCGGGGTTGCCCTCCAGCGTCATGGCGGGCGGCTCGTCGCCCGAGCCGGGGCGGGTCAGATTGTTCGGATCCTCGCTGCCCTCAAGCTCGAAGGGGTTGCCCTCCACGCCGAGGTCGCGGTCGGGCACGTCGGTGCGGCTCCCCTCGCCAGGCAGGCTGCTCGGCGCGCCGGGGCTGTTGCTCTGGCCCTGCTGGCCCTCCTGCCCGGCCTGGCCCTCTTGTCCCTGCTGACCCTGTTGGCCCTGTTGGTTCTCGCCCTGCTGTCCCTGACCTTGCTGGCCCTGTTGCCCTTGCTGTCCGGGCTGACCCTGTTGGCCCTGTTGGTTCTCGCCCTGCTGCCCTTGCTGACCTTGTTGGCCTTGCTGGTCGGTGCCGGGTTGTCCCGGCTGGCCCGGCTGGCCCGGCTGGTCGGGGAAGCTGCGGGCGAGGTCCTCCTGCGAGGCCATGCTGTCGCCCGTCTGCTGGAGCACGTTGCCAAGCTCGTCCAGCGCGTTTCTAATAGCGCCGTAGTCGCCCATGCGCAGGGCGTCGGCGGCGTTGCGCTCGGCCTGCTGCAGCTCGGGCACCTCGGTCGTGTCCTCGGCGGCGCGGTCCAGCGCTTCGGCAAGGCCGCGCTTGGCGCTGTCCGAAAGCTGGTCGTTCTGCTCGCCAAGCTCGGTCAGCTGGTCGCCCGCCGCGCCGTAGTCGCCCTGGCGTATCGCGTCGGCGGCTCCCTGCGTGGCGCTCTGCTCGTCCAGGGCCTGCGCGAGCCTCTGCAGCGCAGCCTGGGCCTCGCGCGCCTGCGCAGCCTGCTCCGCCGCCTCCTCGGGCGTCATGGGCGTGAGGTCGTTCGGGTCGGCGGGCGGTTGCTCGCCCTCGCCGGAGCCGGGCTGCTGGTTCGCGCCGGGCGCTTCGCCCCCCTCAGGCTCGGGTTGCTGGCCCGACCCGGGCAGCTCGCTCTCGGGAGTGGGCGAGGCGACCGCGCCCGCGGCGTCCCTGCTCGGCGGCAGTCCCCCCGTCACCAGGTTGTAGTCGTCGCTCGCGCCCTTCAATATGAAGATGCCCAGCGCGAGGAAGAGCAGCCCGCCCGCTATGGCAAGCTGGGGCCACGGCATCCGCGCCGGGTAGACCGTGCGCGGGTCGACGCGCCGCAGTATATCGGCGGTCGTATCGAGTTGGGCCTGCGCCACAGGCGTATCGGCCCCGCCCGCGCGGATCAATTCGAGCGCGGTGAGCATGCGCTGGCGGTCGTCCAGCAGGGAGTCGAGCGTGCGGGCGGTCTGGGCGACGGTGGGCTTGCGTGCCGCCTCGTAAAGCAGCGCGGCGGCGATGCCCAGCCCGCTCAGTGCCAGCCCCACCCCGATGGTGCCGCCGGGCGCTGCGTTGAAGTAGGTCATCAGCGCCATCACGAGCCACATCGCGCCGATCGCGACCGCGGCCGTGCCCAGGTAGCGCCGCCTGCGGTGCCGCCTGATCTGCGTGCGGTAGGCCGCAAGCTGCGGGGATATGTAGACCTGCGCGGGCGACAGCCCTGCGGCCGCTCCCGCCGTTCCTATCGTCACAGCCAAGATGCGCTCTCCTCTTGTACCGGCACGCGCTGCACCGCCGCCCGCCCACGCGAGCGCAAGGCGGCCAGCGCGCCGCCGCCCACGGTCAATAAACCGAGCGCAAGCGCGCCCGCCCCGGCCGAAGTGATATACATCGAAAGGTCCGACACGATCTTGTTGGCCTGCTCGGCGCGCACGGCGTCGCCCAGCTCACCGAACGCCTCAGACGCGGCTCGTGCCTCTGCCCGCGCGCCCGGCAGGTCGAACCTGTCGAGGCGCGCCTGCGCGCTGTCCAGTTGCGCCACCGCGAGTATCCCGCGCTCGGCCAGCCGGTGCGTCTCTGCGGCAATCTCACTCTGGCCCCGCAGATTCAATTCGTCGAACGTGGCGGCCGCCTCGGCGGCCTGGTCGCGTGCCGCTTCGTACTCGTACGCCTCCAGCGACTCGCGTGCCTCGCCCGCCACCGCGGTGGCTTCCTCGGCCCTTATGGCATTGGCGCGGTAGGCGGCCGCGGCATCGGCGCGCTCGGTGCGGCCCAGGTCGCGGTATAGCTCCTCGGAGCGCTCGAAGTGTGCGCGCGCCTCGGCGAAGTGCCCGGCCTCGTAGTATGCCAACCCCGGGCTGAGGTCGTAGGCGGTCAGCACGTTGTTCTTCCAGCCGTCGCGCAGGAACTCGGGCAGGAAGCTCTCGCGGTACTCATACTCCATCTCGTTCAGGCGCTTGCCGTAGGTAAGCTGGAACACGCGCTGCCATGTCTCGCCCGCCCGGATATCCGCCACGAACTGCCCGAACGTGCCCATGCCGTAGCGCTCGGCCAGGAATGCCATCACGCTGTAGGCCTGCGGGTACCCGAGATCGGGCCGCTGCATGAACGTCTCGCGGCGGTTGAGGTCGGTCCACGT
Source organism: Chloroflexia bacterium (assembly GCA_035710025.1). Taxonomy (GTDB): domain Bacteria; phylum Chloroflexota; class Chloroflexia; order QHBQ01; family JADMIH01; genus JADMIH01. The sequence continues at coordinate 2,824 of DASTEB010000333.1, read as the reverse complement.
CATTAGCTCGGCGCCGCTGCTCTGGGCGTTGCGCAGCAGTTGCGCCGACTCCTGGGCGCGGCGGGTGGAAAGCTCGTTGTACTGGGCCAGCCCCTCGTGAAAGCCGATGGTCAACTGCTGGTTGGACAGCTCGGCAGCCACGATGTGCGTCATCTCGTGGCGGAAGCTCTCGCGCGCGATGGCAGGCTCGACCTGCCGCAGGCGCTCCACCGCCACCCCGATCTCGAGTTTCTCGGGGATGGCGTGGGCCATAATGCCCCCGTGCTCTTCGGCGGCGGGGTTGGCGGCGATGTACTCCTGCTCGGTGGCGTAGATGCGCAGGGTGAGGCCCGTGACCGCCCGCTCGCCGAGCATCTCGGCCACGGCCACGTTCACGTCGTCGGCGAAGCTCGCGTACCACGACGCGGCGTCTTCCTCGCCTTCGGGATAGAAGATTGTGAAGTACTCGGTCTTAAGACTCGGCTGGTCGCCCGACGACTGTGCGTACGCGGAATGCGGTAAGGGTGCCTGTGCGAGTGCGAGGAGCGGGAGCAGTAAGAAGAGCGCAAGGAGCCGCAGCCGGAGGCGTGCCGGGGGTGCTTGCATGAATATACCTATTCTGTGTGGGGCAAAGGGGGCCGCGGAAGTATCCCCAGAGCCCGATTATAACAAATACGCGGCGGCGGCCGTCAAGGCGTGGGCGTCACCCGCCTGCCTTTCCCTACCTCGAAGAGCACGTGCTGTGCCCGGTCGAGCGCCCCCATGGGCTACATGCCGCCATTTACTCTATACGCCACCCGGCTACAGGGCTTGCCGGGGGATCGCCGGCGGGCGACGACGCCCGCCTCACGAGCATGGTGCATCGCCGCACCTGCCTACGTTACGATTATCGTACACCGCCCCGGTTCTCCGGGTTCCATCGCTTATAATGGAAGCGAAATGGCGAACAATGATATGAGTCCGCAGGGACTGCTAATTTCAGTAGCTAGGCCCGAAGACGCGTCCGATTGGGTGCGGCTTTCTCGCATGGCCCGTGGCGCTCCCCTACCCACGCCCGAGGAGCAGCAGGCCGAATCCGCCGAGTTTCGCGCCGCGCTGAGCCGCAATCCAAACACGCACTTCATCGCCCGGCGAGATGGCGCCGCCGTCGGTCTGTTCGAGTTACGCCTGCTTGGCAGCGCAGTAGACCTGCGCCGGCTCTACCTATTAGATGGACTGATGGGCACCTACGGCTCGGCGCTGCTGGCACGCGCTGTGGAGGAGGCACGGCGGCACGGGCGCATCCTTACCGTCGAGAGCATACCGGCCGCCCAGAGCCGGATGTACATCGAGGCAGGCTTCACCGTCAACACCCGCACGCGCATGGTCGCCTCGCTCGCCGACTACATTCCGATGTCGGTCATGCCGCCCGAGGGCGTGACCTTGCGCCCGATAATGCTGAACGACGAGCCGCTGTTCGCCCGCATGGCCTACGAGCACTATAAAGGTACGGTCGATGCGCCGATGGTCAGCAGGTCGACCGCCCAGGCCGAGACGGTGATACGGCCGATATTCCACAACGAGTACGCCCTGCTCGAGCCGAGCGCGTCGCGCATCGCGCTCGACCAAAACGGCCACCCCGAAGGCGGCATCCTCGTGGCCTGCCACACCACCGACCCCGCCGACAGACTGGCCTGGGTGCTCGACATCTCCATCGCCGAGCGCTGGCGCGGGCGCGGGCTGGGCAAGGCGCTCATGTACACCGCTTTCAACGCCGTGTACGACCTGGGCTTCAGGCGCATCGGCCTCATGGTCACCGAGGCCAACGAGACCGCCATACGCTTCTACCGCTCGCTCGGCTTCGAATCCTACGGCGACACCCTGTACGAGGCGTGGATCGAGCTTGAGTGAAACGCAAAGACGCAAAGGTTATTGGGTTTTGGCCACGGAGAGCACATAGATACCTCGGGTATGGCACGGGTGCGCGGGCGGCGAAACCGCAGGCCTTCGAAGTCTTTGTCTTTGCGTCATTGCGCCTTTGCGTTTCACCCGTCTCACGCACGATTTGACAACGCCCTGGCCTTTTGCTACAATACTCTTCGCGCCGCGAAAACGGGCCTCTGAAAGGCGGCCAGAGCACCGCGGAAAGCACGACGAAATTGCTCTGGGAATCGGAGCCAAATCGTTTGACAAAAAGTGCAGGATTTCGTATAATCAAACTTGCCTGTGGGATCGCAAGCAGCGCGGTCCGAAAGGGACAAACAAGAATGCAGAAGATCGAGGCCCGCACAACTAAATAGGCTAACTCGCATACCGAAAGCTCGAAGGCTTGCGGCGCGGGTGCCCAGGCCTGTTTTGTTGCCCTCGATTAGCACCCTGACAAGCAAGAATGCAGAACCACCGCTCCTCGCCCATACAGTGGGCGGCGACTGGCGGTCAGCAGACCGGCAGGCCTTCACAACGAAGGCAGCACATTACCAAGAGAATACCAAGCAACGAGTAACAAGCGAATGTTTCTGCGTGTCGCCCGCGAGGGCGGGGAAGTAGAAGCAGTTGGGAACCAATTTCGCACAAGACGAACACAACGACACCGATCAAGTGTGAGATGAGTGACCACAACAATGCGCGTAAGAAAATGCTCGTGCACTTACTCTTCTACGATCCAATTCCGCGCCGCGTCCCGTGAGGGACAACGTGAATGGAGGAGGGGAGCCGAGGGGGGAGTGTCACAAGCGAATAAGGGCATATGGTGGATGCCTTGGCAACCAGGGCCGAAGAAGGACGTGGTTACGCTGCGAAAAGCTCCGGGGAGCCGCTGACAGGCCGATCCGGAGATCTCCGAATGGGGCAACCCCCCGCCGTGATG
>DASTEB010000332.1:0-8917 GCA_035710025.1 Chloroflexia bacterium | reverse complement strand
GGTGCGGAAGCCCTTTTGCAGGAGGGCGAGAGGGGAGATTCCGCCCACGAGCAGCCCGGTCAGGCTCTCGGCTTCGCGCTGGGTGGCCATGCGCAGGCGCTTCTCGCCCACGCCCGGCTGGGTGCCGAGCACCTTCAGGTTCAGCTCGGCGTTGCCCGGCACGAGCACGAGCATGGGCCGCCCCGACCCGCTTTCGGGCAGCACTACCAGCGTCTTGAACACCCGCGCCGGGTCCACGCCCAGGATCTGCGCCACCTCGTCCGCCGAGTGGCGCTCGGGCGAGTAGAAGTGCGCCTCGTAAGGGATGCGGTGCTGGTCGAGCACGCGCATGGCGTTGGTCTTGGTGTGTTTGTCCTGGGGTTTAGGCATGGGTCTGGCGCTTGAAGAGTAGTAACCGCGGACTTCTCGGCAAAGTATACACGAGGGCCGCTGGGAGGTAAACGCGAAGGGCACCCACCAGGGGTGCCCCTGCTCTTGCCGGTTGCGCTCGGCGTATTAGCGGTGCGCTAGCTCAGGCTTCCACACCTCCCACACCTTGCCCACCAGGGCCGGGCCGGGGGTGAGGGCCGTCTGGCCTGGCTCCCAGCCGGAGGGTGTCACCTGGCCGGTCTCGCGGACGTGCTGGAACGCCTTTACCTGGCGGACCAATTCGGCCGGGTTGCGGCCCACCGAGGGCGTGAGCACTTCCATCCCCTGGATAATCCCGTCGGGGTCGATGATGAAGCGGCCCCGCAGGTCGACCCCACCGTCCGGATCGTAGATGCCGTACACCGTGCCGATCTTCCCGCCCGGGTCGGACATCATGGGGTAGGGCACGCCGCCGGGGAGCATCTTCGCAAGCTCCTCCTCCTGCCAGATCTTGTGGACGAACCTGCTGTCGGTGCTTGCGGCCAGCACCTCTACGTTGAGCGCCTTCAACTCGTCGTACCTGGCGGCAACTGCCGTCAATTCGGTCGGTCAGACGAATGTGAAGTCGCCCGGGTAGAAGCAGAGTACCACCCACTTGCCCTTGTAGTCCGACAGCTTGATGTTCTTGAACCCGCCCTCGATAAAGGCGCTCGCCTCGAAGTCAGGCGCGGGCTTGCCCACCCGGGCAGTCATCACCGCGGGGCGAATGGGCGGGGCGAACCCGTGGCCGTTTTCCGAGGACTGGGCTACCTCCAGCGGACCCTTGGCGGCCGATACGCACTCATCCTTTGCGGCTTTCATGCAGAACCTCCTGCCTGTGCTGCTGAGCACGGCGAAACAGGGCGCAAGCGCCCGACCTATCATCCTCACTCGCAGTGTAGCAGCGCGGGGTTGCACCGAGGGTTGCCGCCGGTTGCGGGGCGGTAACAACCCGGGTGGGGTGCAATTGCCATCTTCGTTTACCTCGTTTTCACCCGGGCATTCACCTGTGCATCTCATAGTTATATCGTGATACATCATGCAATAGCCTGATACATCTACAGGAGCGCCGGGAATATGACAGAAGAACTGCTGACGGTAAGACAGGTGCAGCGCCTGCTGAAAGTAGACCGCATCACCGTCTACAGGATGCTCAAAGACGGCAGGCTGCACGGCATCAAGATCGGCCATGAGTGGCGCTTCGCCCGCAGCCAGGTCGACGGCTTCGTGGCCCGCGCCCAGTCGCCCGCCCTTGCGAATTCGCACGCCCCCGAGCTGCCCGCTCGCAACCCGTCGCCCTCCGCGGCAGGCCTGCCAATCCACTGCATCCAGCTGATCCAGAACGTCTTCGCCAACATGGCGGAGGTAGGCGCCCTCACCACCACGACCGACGGCATACCGCTCACCGAGCCGAGCAACCGCTGCCGTTTCAGCGCGCTGGTGCAGTCCACTCCAACGGGCCGCGCGGCGTGCCTGCGCTCGTGGCGAGAGGCCGCGGCGCAGGACGGCCCCGGTTACGCTACCTGCCACACCGGGCTCCAGTACGCCCACGCACCGGTCGTCACGGGCGACGGACCTGTGGCAGTGCTCTTCGCGGGCCCCTTCTACGTGGAGGCGGCGGACGAGCGGGAGCAGGCCGAGCGCGTCGAGCGGCTGGCCGCCGAGCACGGGATCGACCGGGTGGCGCTGGCCGCCGCTGCGGCCCACGTGCCGGTGCTGACCGACCGCCAGCGCGAGCACATGGCCGCCTGGCTCGAAAGCGTAGCAAGCACGATGGCCGAGATGGGGCGAGAGCGCGCAGCCCTGGTCGGTCGGTTACACGATATCGCCGCGCTCACCGAATTGTAGGAACCGCAGCGCGTCTCGCAACACACGGCAAGGCTAGCTCTGGAGGAAACAAATGGCCGACACGATCTCAGTTGATATGACCCTCGATTGCAGCGGGCTTTCCTGCCCGATGCCGATCCTCAAGACCAAGAAGGCGATCGACTCGCTCCAGACCGGACAGGTGCTCAAGATGATCGCCACCGACCCCGGCTCTGTGCCCGATATCAACGCCTGGACCCGCAAGACAGGCAACGTCCTCCTCGACACCCAGCAGGAGGGCGGCAAGTACATCTTCTACCTGAAGAAGGCATAACACAAACGCCCCGGCCGAGACGGCAGCGCGGCCCGGCAGAGCAAGACACAGGTCCCACAAAGGAGACCACGAATGGCAACGATAGAAGCAGACGCCCCGTACTCAACGGCGTTCGAAATGGAAGCGGCGCAGCCCGAGCTACACCCGCAGCCCGCGCCCCAGGAGCCGCCCACGGCGTCGCGCCTGGCCATCATCGCGCTGCACGGCAGCCTCGACCTGGCCTATCCGCCCTTCATCCTGGCGACCGCCGCGGCCGCCATGGACATGGAGTGCACCATCTTCTTCACCTTCTACGGGCTGGAGATCCTCAAGAAGGGGCACGCCGATAAGCTCAAGGTGGCCCCAATCGCCAACCCGGCGATGCCCGTGCCGGTGCCCAATATTATCGGCATGATCCCCGGCATGACCTACGCCGCCACCGGCATGATGAACAACTGGATGAAGAAGGCGCACGTCGCCAAGCTGAGCGAGCTTATCGAAATGGCGCAGGAGATGGGCGTGAAGTTCATCGCGTGCCAGATGTCGATGGACGTGCTCGGTATCAAGAAGGAAGACCTGATCGACGGGGTGGAGGTCGCGGGCGCGGCGGCGTTCATCGAGTACGCCAGCCACAACGCCGTAACCCTCACGTTCTAACCCCGACGACCGCAGCGCATAACCGGCCTGACTGACAGGCCAACAACAAAAAGGACGGTACACAGATGGATGACAACAACGAGAAATTCTCGATAGTGCTCTTCTCGGGCACGGTGGACAAGCTGATGGCGGCGGCCATCCTCTCCAGCGGCGCGGTGGCCATGGGCAAGGACGTGACGCTCTTCCTGACCAACTGGGGCATCGTGGCGTTCCGCAAGGACGACTGGAAGACCAACACGCGCATCAGCAAAGACTACGAGGACTACGCCCCGGTCATGTTCGAGATGTTCCAGGCGAAGAAGGTTCAGCCGTGGATGGAGACGCTCAAGACGGCGATGGAGCTTGGCAACCTCAAGATCGTGGCCTGCGGCATGACCATGGATCTGTTCGACCTGAAGCTGGAAGACCTCGAGCCGATAGTGTCCGAGGTATCAGGCGTCGCTTCGTTCATCGGCGACAGCGAGGGCGGCACCACGCTGTTCATCTAGGCTTCATCACCGCGCCGGAAGCGCGCGATAAGGAGAATTAGGAGAAGACAATGGAAGCCATTACGATCAACAAGGAAATCGATGCCCGCGGCAGCTTCTGCCCCGGCCCGCTGATGGAGCTTATCCGCGCGATCAAGATGTCGTCGGTAGGCGAGGTGGTCGCGGTCATTTCAGGCGACGAGGGCAGCAAGAAGGACATCCCGGCGTGGGTCGCCAAAGCGGGACAGGAATTCATCGGCACCGAGCCGGCGGAAGGCGCGACCCGCTTCATCGTCCGCAAGATCAAGTAGCGAGGCCCAATATGAAGCGGATACTAATCCTGGGCGGAGGGACCGGCGGCACGCTTGCCGCCAACCTGCTGGCCCGCAAACTCAAGCCGAGCGAAGCGCAGATCGCGGTAGTGAGCGCGAGCCTCCGCCACATGTACCAGCCGGGCTGGCTGTACGTGCCCTTCGGGCGGCAGGACCCGCGCAAGCTCTCGCGCCCCGAGCGCAAGCTGCTCAGCAAGCGCGTCAACCTGATCCACGGAGACATCAGCGCCCTCGACACGACCGAGCGCTCGGTCACGCTGGACGGCGACCGCAAGCTGACCTACGACTACCTGATCATCGCCACAGGCTCGCACCCCACCCCGACCGACGTGCCGGGGCTGGCCGAGGGCGGGCACCACTTCTACAGCGAGCAGGCCGCCTGGCGGCTGCACGCCGTGATGGAGGAGTTCACGGGCGGCAAGGTAGTGATCGGGGTGGGAGGGCTGCCCTACAAGTGCCCCGTCGCCCCGCTCGAGTTCACCTTCCTGTTCGAGGAGTGGGTCACCAAGCGCGGGCTGCGCGACAAGACCGAGATCACCTACACCTTCCCGCTGAACCGCGTGTTCAGCATCGAGACCGTCGCCGAGGCCGCCCAGCCGCTTCTCGAGGCGCGGGGCATCAAAATCGAGACGTTCTTCAACCTGGACGAGGTGCTGCCGGAGGAGAAGATCGCCCGCAGCATGGAGGGCACCGATCTGCCCTACGACCTGCTCGTGATGATCCCGCCGCACAGGGGAGCGCCCTTCCTGAACGGCCACCCCATCGCCGACGCGCAGGGCTGGATCAAGACCGAGCGCGACACGCTCAAGGTGAAGGGGGTGGAGGGCGTGTGGGCCATCGGCGACGCCACCGACCTGCCGATCAGCAAGGCAGGCTCGACGGCCCACTTCGAGGCGCCCGTGGCGGTCGAGCACATCGTGGCAGACCTGCGCGGCACCCAGCTCGACCCCAAGCACGCCGAGTACGAGGGCCACGTCATGTGCTTCCTCGAGTCGGGGTACGACAAGGCGAGCATGCTCGACTTCGACTACAACCGCCCGCCCGACGTGAAGGAGCCGACCGCCGTGGTGCACTGGCAGAAGATGGCGTTCAACAAGGCGTACTGGTACCTTGTGCCCACCGGCGTGATCTAGCCGACAGGGGACCTACGCACGAGGGCCGCGGATCGGGAAGTCCGCGGCCCTCGCTTCGTCTGCTGTATGCGTGTACCTGTCTCAAGGCCGGCACCCCGGGAAGAAGGTATTGGCGACAATCTTGGAGGTCTGGCCTCGCGTCAGGGGGTTGCCCGGCCTGAAGTACGGGCGATTCCCCGTATCACAAGGCTCCCCTGGCCCACCGCATGAGTACCCCGACATGATCCCGGGCCTGTTCAGCAGCAGCCTCTCGACGTAGAGCCAGAACGTGCTGTTCGGCGGAACGTCGGCGAACTGCTGCTGATTGGGCGGAATCGTATCGTCGAAGCCCGCGGCGTTGGACACGATCTTGGTAAGCTGCCCTCGTGTGGCCCCGGCGTCGGGACGGAAGTAGGGGCGGTTGCCCGGGGTACACGGTTCGCCTGGCCCTCCGCACGTGTAGCCGCTCATAACCTCCCGCGAGGCCAGTCGCTCCACGAACTCGTAGAAGGTGGAGCCGGGCGGCACGTCCTCGAACGTCTGCCCTCTGACCGGCTCGTTGAAGCCCGCCGAGTTGGACACAATCTTCGAAAGCTGCCCCCTGGTGACATGGTTGTCAGGCCGGAAGGTGCTATCTGCGTAGCCGGAGATGATGCCCCGGCACGCCAGGCACCGGACGAACGGGTAGAACGCGTGCTCGGGCGGCACGTCATCGAATTGCACCGAGCAGGCAGTCGGAGTGGCGGTCGAAGCAGAAGTAGCGGTGGGGCTAGGCGTTGCCGGCACGGGCGTGTTGGTCGGCGCTGTTGGGGATGGGGTTGTCGTCGGTGTGGCGCTTGGCGGTACAGGCGTCGAAGTGTGACTTGGAGTGGGACAGGTGCCGGCAAGGGTATACGTGGTCGACCCCGAAGCCTGGCCGCCGCTCCCCCAGCAGAAATACTGTGTGAAGTTGGGACTGTCCTTCTGCACGCCTGCGATTGCCCCGGTGTTGCCTTGATCCACGGTGCCGTAAATCACATCGAAGCGAGATTGGCCCTCGTAAAGGCGTAGCTCGAAGTTAGCCTGGTCGGTAGGCACGTCAAAGTAGGTGGTGCGCCACTCGATGTTGAAGATGCGGTTCGGGGCTACGCCGCTGGTAGAAGTGAAGATGCCGCAGCCGCCGGGCGGGCAGCCAGGCTGCTGGTTGGTGAGCAGGTCGTCCCAGTAGGGGTAGATAGTGTACGTGTGGCCGGGCACCGGTAGGCACTTATTCCAGATCGAATCGGCACCGAAGACCGCACGTCCATCGGAGTCGAGGCCCACCTGGGTGTAGGTCTGGTCGTACAAGGTGTAAGGGAAGGGGAGGGGGATGGTGGTGATGCATTCGTCGCAGTGGTTGCCGGTGTCCACTGTACCGGGCACGATGGTGGCGGTGCCGGTGGCTATCACGTAATTGCCAACCGGGCAGGCGGTAGGTGTGGGGGTAGCTTGTTGTGTTGGCGTAGTGGTGGAACCGAGTCCGGCACCCGCGCTTAGATCCTGCGGAGCGCGTAGCGGCAGGGAGACGCCAGGTGGGGCCGGACGCGCGGCCGCAATCGCGGAATCCATTGCGGCTGCGCTGTCGTTGTCTGCCATTGTGCCGGTGGCAACGAGGAAGAGGACAGCGACGGCAAAGAAGGAAGGAATAAGCGCCTCACGGTGGGAAGCAACGTGCAATCCTCGAGCGGACATAGCCTTTCTCCCGAGCAGTTACTCCAGAAGACGACGAAAAGCGCAGCTTGAGGCCAGAACAGTCCTACGCCATCAGACCCCGATTTCTAGGGATTGCTTCTTATACGCCCGCGGAAATGGCCTGTGAAGGAGAGGCAATGCAATAATACATAGCAAGTCGGGCGGAGTCAACGGCGTAAGTCGACAGGTCATGCCTTAGAAACAAATCTGGCCGCCGACCTTCCACCGGCCCTACATGAACCCGCTCACCAGGGCGAGCAGCACCCCTCCGGCAGCCACGCTCCCCAGTTGGCCTGCGGTGTTCGCGCCCATGGCGTGCATTAGGATGTAGTTGTCGAACGATTCGTCCTGCGCCATCTTCGCGGCCAGCCGGCCCGCCATTGGGAAGGCGCTGATGCCCGCGGCCCCTATCAGGGGGTTGATCTTGCGCCCGCTCAGGCGGCACATCAGCTTGCCGAACAGTAGCCCGGCCACCGTGTCGAGCACGAACGCCAGCAGGCCCAGGCCCAGCACCATCGCGGTGTCCCAGCGTATGAAGCTGCTCGCGGTCATCGTCGCGCCGATAGTCAGGCCGAGGAACAGCGTGGCGATGTTGATGATCTCGTTCTGCGCCGCCTTGCTCAGCCGGTCGACCACCCCGCTCACCTTGAGCAGGTTGCCCAGCATGAGCATGCTGATCAGGGCCGTGGCGTCGGGCACCAGCAGGCCGATAACCAGTGTGATGACGATGGGGAAGAGGATCAGCGCCCGCTTCGACACGGGGCGAGGGGCGTAGTCCATGCGGATCATGCGCTCCTCGCGGCTGGTCATCAGGCGCATGATGGGCGGCTGGATGATGGGGATCAGGCTCATGTAGGAGTAAGCGGCAACCGCGATGGGCGCGAGCAATTCGGGCGCGAGCTTGGTCGCCACGAAAATTGAGGTCGGCCCGTCTATCGCGCCGATCACGCCGATGGAGGCCGCCTCGTTCAGCGGGAAGCCGATTAGCGTGGCGAGGAGGAGCGTGCCGAAGATACCGAACTGCCCCGCCGCGCCCAGCAGCACCATCCTGGGCTGCGAGAGCAGCGGGCTGAAGTCGATCATCGCGCCGACGCCCACGAAAATCAGCAGCGGAAATAGCTCGGTCCTGATGCCCGCGGCGTACAGCACGCCGAACAGCCCGCCTTCCTCGGTCATGCCGCTGAGGGGGATGTTGGCCAGCACCGCACCGAAGCCGATCGGCAAGAGCAGCACCGGCTCATACTCCTTGATCACCGCCAGGGCCACCAGTACGACGCCCGCGACGATCATCAGCACGTTGCCGGGAGTGAGGTTGCCCAGGCCCTTCGTTAGCTCTTGCAGCAGTTGGGTGAGGTCCATAGCCTAGCCTTCGTACCTGACGAGCACCTGGCTGTGCTTCACCGCCTGACCCTCGCTCACCGGCACCTCGGCTATGGTGCCCGCGCGGACTGCGCGCACGGCGTTCTTCATCTTCATCGCTTCGAGCACCAGCAGCTCGTCGCCCACGCTGACCTTCATCCCGGGCTTTGCCCTGACCGACACGATCACGCCCGGTAGGGGAGCGCGCACATCTAGGGTGCCGCTGCCCTTGCGCGGCGCCGCCGAGCCGTTGGTCGCGGTGGGTGCGGGCGCAGTGGCCTTTGCCTGAGGAGGGGGAATTGGTTGGGGCCGTGCGGCCGCGCCGTTGCCGTTCGTCTTGCCGGGCGCGCGCTCCACCCGGGGCCACACCCTGTAGGCGGTGCCCTGGATCGTGGCCACGACCGGCCTTGTGGATAGGTCGGCGATTTCGACCTCGTACTCTTGCCCGTCGACTGTAACCGTGACTATCAACGTCTGGGCCTCCTGTATGTCTGCTTGAGCTGCCTGCCACGCATTACCGCCTGCCATGCCGATACGGTCGCGGCAGTCTCCGCCCGGGGCCGAAATTGCTCGGCCCGCGCGCTCTCCTCCAGCGCCAGCGCGACCGCGACCGCCGCGGCAGCGGCACGTTCCGCGCCGGGTGCGTACGCGGGTTCCGGCACAGGTTCCGCCTCGGCCGCCTGAGTGACTTCGGTTTCCTCGGCTTCGTCGCTCGCGCCGAACTCGTCCTTGCCGGGCGGGATGCGGGTGAGCGCGGCCATGATGCCCCAGGTC
>DASTEB010000331.1:0-12225 GCA_035710025.1 Chloroflexia bacterium | reverse complement strand
GTAGCGGCAGCCATCGCCTCGGTTGGAGTGGCTTCCGCCATCGCCGTGGTCGAGGTCGCTTCGGCCGCGGCGGCGGTGGTAGGTGTCGCTGGGACCGGGGTCGGTTCGGGTCCGCACGCGGCTACCATTACTGCAAGCATAGCGAGCACAACAAGTGACATCAGTTTACGCATCTTTTCCTCCTTGAAATCGATGAGTGTTCCCACCGGACAAGGCCAGGGTCACCATGCGCGGCCGCATTCATGCCCGTGATGCAGCCCGACCGTTCGCCTGCCGTGGGAACGCGAAAACGGCTGTGCCAGCCGGGTGTGAAGCACAATATAGCATAAGCGTGCACGCGCATGCCAGACTCTATTGTGCCGGTCGTTCCATGGCCTTGCTCGACTCCACCTCGATACGCCGTGTGAACTGCGCGATCTCGCGGTTCATCTCCGAGATGAATTCCTCGTTCCAGGAGTGCATCCCGCCGCTGTAGGTGTAGAGGGTGCGCTCAGGCCTGCCACGTACGACGGACTGCATCATCGGCGTGGGCGAAAGCTCGTCGTGCTCGGAATCGAGGATGAGGACCGGCGAGTGGAGCAGCGCAAGCTCGGCGCGCGAGTCGGTGAGCATGAGGCTGTGCAGCAGCTCGCCCGCCGCCTTCAGGTCGCCCTGCTGCTTGTGGGCGATGTCGCGCTCGGCAAGCTCGGGGATGGCGTGGGGCGGCTCGTGGATAATGACGCGGTGCATCAGCCGGTCGCTGGAGCGAAGCCTGTCCATGAGGGCACGGGTGGGCGCGGCAAGCAGGCCGAACCCGATCACGGGGCGCAGCCACTTCGCCGGGATCACGGGCTTCCCGAGGAAGGGCATGTGCAGCACCTGCCCCGCGACGCGCTCGCGCCGCTGCACGGCATAGCGTATCGAGATGGGCGCGCCCGTCGCGACGCTGGCGAGCACCAGTTGCTTGCCTCCCAGCCCTGCCGCCTCGACGAACCTGTCGAGCCAGCGCACGTAGCCGTCGAGATCGTGCCTGCGCGGCGGCTTCATCGGCTCTGACGCCCCGCAGCCCGGGAGGTCGGGCAGCGCCACTTGCCACGAGGCGGGCACCCCCTCGATGACCGGCCAGAACGAGTCCCCCCCGCCAAGCAGGCCGTTTATGCCGACATAGGCGAACCGCGCGTCCTCCGGGCCGCGCGCCGTGTAGTACACCTCGCTCTCGTCAACGTCGACACGGTGTTCTTCCATGTGTGGGCTGAGTTCCAAGCCTGGTACCTCCATGCGCGGCGGCTCGACGCTGTCCGGCCGCTACCAACCCTGATTGCAAGGTGCGTACCGCCGCCTGCACAGTGGGCTCCCGGCACGTAACTTGCAGACTCGTGCGGGCGGGCCGGAGCGGCCCCACATCACCACCTGGAGGACAACCCAATGGCTGAGAACAACATCATCAGCGACCAGACGTACAACCTTCTCGCAATTCTCCTGAGCAAGCTGGAGGGGCTTGAGGCATACGACACCTATATTGAGGACATGCAGGAAGGCGAGGGCCGCAAGATGATCGAGCAGATCAGGCGGGACGACGAGCGCCACGCCCAGATGCTGCGCGAGCACGTCGAGAAACTGGTGAAAGAGGGCGGCCTGAAGTAGGCCCATACCGACACAGGCAATCGCGGCAGGAGGCCACCCGGCTCCCTGCCGCTTGTTATTTCGCTGCGACCACTTCGGACAGCAGACTCTCCAGCAACCTCGCCTGCGCCGTCCGCGAGTACCGCGCCTCGACGAGCGCCCTGCCCGACCGGCCCATCTCTGCCGCCTCCTCCGGGTTATCCGCCAGCCGCCATATCGCGTCAGCCATCGCCGCCGGGTCTTCGGGCGGGCAAGCAATACCGCCGCGTGCCTCGGCCAGCACCGAGGCAGCTTCGCCGGCCACGCTGAGGACAACCGGGCGCGAGCAGGACCATGCCTCGAACATCTTGGAAGGGAGAGCGCTTCGGAAAAGCGTCTCGTCCCTCAGCGGCACGATCGAGCAGTCCGCCGCCGACAGGTAGCCCGGCATTTCGGCCGACGCGACCTCAGGCAGGAAACGCACGTTGCGCAGGCCCATTTCGGCGGCCTTCTCAACTAGCGCAGACTTCCGCGGCCCCTCGCCCACGAACACGAACTGCATGCGCTCTTCGGCCTGCAGACGCGCCGCCGCGTCAAGCAGCGTTTCTAGGCCCTGCGCGATGCCGTGGATGCCCGCGTACATGGCAACGAAGCTGTCGTTCAGGCCGAGCTTGCGCCTCACGCTCGCGCTCGCACCGGGGTCGAAGCGGAAGTGGTCGGTGTTTGCCCCGTTCGCGATCAGCGCGACCTTGCCACCCGGCAGCCCGCGCTCGCGGAGCTTGCCGCATATGCCCTCGGTCACCGCCACGACACGCGCCGCACGCCGGTAGAGCAGCGACTCCAGTCGTTCGGCCGCCTGGATGGCCCGGGGGTTGTTCAGCTCGCCCAGCACGACGGCCGACTCAGGCCACAGGTCGCGCACCTCGAACACAAACGGGATGTTACGCACCGAAGCCGCCGCAAGCCCGGCAGCGCCCACGAACAACGGCGGCGAAGTAGCTACGACCACGTCATACCGCCCGTGCAGCGCCGAGCCTGCTGCCGCGGCAGCCGCCATGTAGCTCAGGTAGAACGCCATGCGCGTGCGGAAGGTCTTTTCGGGCGACGCGGCGACCCACAGCCGCAGGACGTCGACCCCGTTCTCGCGCGTGCGCTCCCAAAGCTTGCCCCGGTACTCGGGCGGGATTATGCCGGAGGGGTGGTTTGGCACCTCGGTGACGACCGTGACGTCGTGCCCGGCAGACGCCAGGTAGCGCGACATCTCGGACGCGCGGGTCTGTGTGGCGCCGACTTCGGGCGGGTAGTACTGCGAGAAGTACAGGACGCGCATCAAGGAGACAAGTGACTAGGCGACAGGCAGCGCGCCGCGCACATCGCGGGCGTCGGCGAGGCCCGGAGCCTCGCCCTCCACGAACAGCCGCCACCACGTGAGCACGTTCAGCAGCTTCCACAGCTCCAGGCTGCGGTCGGCGCGTCCCTCAGTGTGCTCCGCGAGCATCCGTTCGACGTAGCCTTGCGCGAATAGCCCGGTGCGCGCAACCCTTTCCGGCGAAAGCTCCCCGCGCACCCATTCCTTGAGCGGGCCGCGGAACCACAGGTCGATGGGCGTAGGCATGCCCATCTTGTCGGTTCGGGCCAGCACGGAGGGGGGCAGCAGATCGCCCACGGCCCGGCGAAGCACGTGCTTCATCTCCAGCCCGCGCATCTTGAGGGACGACGGCACGAGCGCAGCATGCTCAAGCACCCGGTAGTCGAGCAGCGGGGCGCGCGACTCAAGCGAGAACGCCATGCTCGTCCGGTCCTCGACCTGAAGCAGCGCGGGCAGGTACCACTTGAAATCGTAGTACATCGCCCGGCCAAGAGGCGTGCGGCCGTCGTCCCGGTTCGCGATTGGCTCGGCGGGCGTGAGTCCGTCGAAGAATGGCCCGGCCCACGCTCCCGTATCGGTTGACGCCGCGAACCGACCGCGCCTTCCTCCCTTGACGGCGCGGGCGAGGGCAGCGCGCATCGCTGGACGGCGTGCAATCGCCGCTGCCTCGGCCAGCAGCAGCGCCATCTTGGGGTAGTGCCGCGCCTGCTGGGCCAGAGTACGCAGGTAGGCCGGGATGTAGCCGAAGTAGCCGCCCCAGGCCTCGTCACCTCCTTGCCCGCCGTTGATCACGACCACACCGGAGCGGTGCGTTAGGTCGCACACCGCCCACTGCAGCAGGATGCCCGGCCCGGCGGCAGGCTCGTCCATATGCCACACCAGGCGGTCGAGCAGCGCGGGCAGGTCTGAGTGCGTGGGCAGCGTCTCGCTGTGTTCGGTGCCGTAGCGCTCGACTACGTCACGAACGTACCGTCGCTCGTCGTAAGCCTCGCCCTCGGCGAACGCGCCCGAAAACGTGCGCACCCGCTCGCCCTCCTGCCCAAGCCGCTTGCTGAGCAGGGCAACCACGGCGCTGCTGTCGATTCCGCCGCTGAGGTGCGAGCCGATCGGCACGTCGGAGCGCAGGCGCAGGCGCACCGAGTCCTCCAGAAGAGCGCGCGTCTTTTCGACGTAGTACCGCTCGGGCCGTGCCCCCGGCTCCTCCTCGCCGGCCGGGAGGTCCCACCACTGCCGAACCTCCAGCCCCTCGGGAGTGGCCCACAAATAGTGCCCCGGAAGCAGGCGCTTGATGCCCTCGAACCAGGTGTGCTCGCCCGTGGTGTACATCGCGCTCATGTACTCGGCGATGGCAGCGCGGTTGGGACGAACTTCCACGCCGGGGCACAGCAGCAGCGACTTGATCTCCGAGGCGAACGCCAGCGTGCGCCCGTTCCAGCGGTAGTATAGCGGCTTCACCCCCGCGCGATCACGGGCGATCAGCAACCGGCGCCGCCGGGCGTCCCACAGCGCGAAGGCGAACATCCCGTTGAAGCGGTGCAGGCAGGCGTCGCCCCACTGCTCGTAGGCGTGCAGGATCACCTCGCTGTCAGAGTGCGACGAGAAGCGGTGGCCCGTCGCTTCGAGCCGGGGGCGCAATTCGACATAGTTGTAGATCTCGCCGTTGAAGATGAGTTGGAGCGAGCCGTCCTCGTTGGCCATCGGCTGCATGGCGGCGTCGGACAGGTCGATGATGCGCAGGTGCCGGTGCGCGAGGCCAAGCCCGCCGTCGGTGAAAAAGCGCTCCCCGTCAGGCCCCCTGTGGGCGATGCAGCGCGCCATGCGCAGCAGCACCTCGCCGTCGGGTGACTCGCCGTCCGTGTGATAAATGCCCGCGATACCGCACATGGCATCAGTATACCAGAGCGCAATAGCGCACAGGCCCGGCACGGAACGCCGAATTAGACGTCCTGTGCCAGGCCTGTGGTTAGGGCACTGGTGTAGGCGAAAGGAGTTGGGACCGGAAGTTATGCCGCCTGCTTGGCGTCGGCTCCAGGTGCTTCCTCCGCCGCGCCTGCTGCCCTGCCGGTCCGCAGCAGCCCAACGCCGAGCGTGAGCAGCCCTGCAGCCAGTACCACCCCGCCAAGATAGGCAAGGTAGATCAGGGCGTTGGGCTCGCGGGCGTCGGGCGGCAGCACCGACAGGAAGAAGGCGACCGGCAGCAGGATCGCCGCCGACGGGATCGAGTTGCGCACGAAGGTCTTTGCGCCGTCAGACAGCGCGGCCTCGTCCACGTAGCGCAGTGCGAGCAGCGATAGGATCAACAGGACGCCCGCGTGCGCGTGCCCCGCCCGCCACAGGTCCTGGCGAAGGGGATTGTCAACGTAGCCGGAGCTGGAGTCGGTCAGGAAGCGCAACAGGGAGACTCCGCCGAAGATTACGGTGGGAAAGACCACCAGGAGTAGGCCGGCAAGCCGGCGCGATTGCTTACTCATTTCATGTTCCTCCACTCAACCTTGTGGTCTGATGTATCACTTACGTTCGGAGCATTGTGGCGCGTTGGGGAGCAGGCTCCGGTAGTGAGATATTGTGGCAGAATTCGCCGCACAAGGCATTGGTCATCCAGGGTAGCGCAATCTACTTCGCTGGTGCGTGCAACCTGGTCGAACTCAAGTCGGATAGCGGGCGGTCTGCGTCAGACCGCGGAACCAGGGCCAGGGGCGGACTCGCTGGTGCGCGCCGGAACAGCAGCACGCGGCGAATCTGCTTGACCCCTGCGAAATGGGGGTGCTACAATGACCCGAACGCTGGTTTCCATGGAGAGGAGTAGGTGTATTGACGCCTCGCCGTCCTAACGCGCATCTCACAGCCGGGCGCCGCATCAGCGCATTGGTCTCGGCGGCCCTTATCTTCATATTGCTTGCCGGGTGCTGGCCCTTCCCCCAGGAGAGCGGCCCCGCCGCCGGTCCCACGGCGCGGCCCGGTTCGACCGCCGCGACCAATTCGGGTGAGTTGCCCACGCCGCTGCCCCACGGCGAGCGCGAGTTGAACATCGCGGGGCAGGCCGACGACCCTCCAACCCTTGACCCGGCGCTCGCTTCAGACGGCTACTCGCTTTTCGTCATCCGGCAGATCTTCGGCGGGCTGGTGATGTTCGACAACGACCTCAACATCGTTCCCGACATCGCGGCCTCCCTGCCCTCCGTGTCGGAAGACAGCACCGTCTACACCTTCACGCTGCGCCGAGGCGTGCAGTTCCCCGACGGCTCCGAGGTCACTTCGGCCGACTTCAAGTACTCGCTTGAGCGCGCCACTGACCCGCGCATGGCCGGGTCGCTGCCGCCCGAGTCGCTGCCGGCCGGGCTGTACCTGGACGACATCGTCGGCGTGAGAGAGAAGCTCGCGGGCAAGGCCGAGGAGATCTCAGGCGTCGCTACCCCGGACCCCTACACGCTGGTTATCACGATCGACGCGCCCAAGACCTATTTCCTGTCGAAGCTCACCGCAGGCCCGGCGTTCGTGGTGCAGAAGTCGAACGTCGAGTCGGCAAGCGATTGGACCGAGACGCCCAAGGGCACCGGGCCGTTCCGCCTCGAGCGCTGGCAGCACCGCCACCAGATCGTGCTCGTGGCCAACGACCGCTACCACCTGGGCAGGCCGAAGCTGGAGCGCATCAACATCTGGATGGGCGCGAATGCGAGCGGCGAGTTGCAGCAGTACGAGATGGGCGGGCTTGACGTGGCCAACGTGCCCATAGACGACCTCGAGCGAGTGTCCGACCGCAACAACCCCCTGTCGCGTGAGCTTCAGTCGGTGCCCGACCTGTCGGTGACGTACGTAGGGTTCAACATCGCTCAAAAGCCCTTCGACGACCCGAAGGTGCGCGAGGCGCTGTCGCTCGTGGTCGACCGCCAGAAGATCGCCCGCGTCATGTTCCAGGCGAGGGTGCGCCAGGCTGATGGCTTCGTGCCGCCCGACATGCCGGGCTATACGCCGCCCGAGGTCGGGACGGTGTACGATGTGACGCGGGCCAAAGAGCTGCTGGCCGAGTCTACCTACAAGTCGGCCGCGAACCTGCCTCGTCTGCGCCTGTACACCAGCGGCGACCGCCTCGGGCCCATGCTGCGCGAGGTGTTCAGCCAGACGCTGGGTATCGAGCTTGAAGTACACGTGGTCGAATGGACCGATTACCTCACCGGGTTGGACCGGGGCGACTACCCCATGTTCACGCTCACGTGGGGCGCGGACTTCCCCGACCCAGAGGGCATCCTGGGCAGCCTGTTCCGCTCGACCTCGCCGGGCAACCACACCGGCTACCGCAATGCCGACGTTGACGCCGCGCTCGCCGCCGCCGCGACCGAGAAAGACCCGGCGCGGCGCATGGCAACCTACCGCCAGGTGGAAGAGCGCATCCTTGCCGATCACCCGGCCATACCGCTGTACCATTCGGTGAACTACCTGATGGTCAAGCCCTATGTCAGTGGGCTGAAGGTGACGCCGCTCGGCCTGCTCAACTTCAAAGACGTCACAGTCGAGGGCCGCTGACAAGGGTGAGCAGGCTGGATCCCTTGCGCGAGCGCCTGCTTGGGCGCGCAGCCCCGAGCGACGAGTCCCCGATCATTGAGCCGCTGACGCATGAGGCGCTTGCGGGTCTGCGGCTGTCGTGGCTGAGCAGGTTCAACGCCTCGACACTCGCCGCCCACCTCGAGGAGCACCCCGGCCTGTCGCTCTGGGTGCCCGCCACGGGCGAATACATCGTGGGCGAGCGCTGGCGCAGGCGCGACGACATCGGCGGCATCGTGGAGGTGACCGCGCGGCGCGGCCGCCAGGCGCTGATCGAAGCGCTAACCGGCCTGTTGCACGCGGCCGGCAGTAAGCTGGTCGTGCTGGGTACCGACGTCTGGCCCGACCAGACTCGCATGTGGCTCGACCTCGGCTTCGGTGCTGTCGAGCGCATAGTCTTCTTCGAGCGCGACCTGCCCAGGCGCGCCGGCGAGCTTGAGTTCCCCGGCGTCCCGGACCTGGGCATAGAGCGCGCGGGTCTCGATGACATCGACGCTTTGGTGAGCGTGGACCACGCCTCGTTCCCCTGGCTGTGGTGGAACAACGCCGACGAGTTCGACAACTACCTTGTGCTGCCCGACGTGCGCGCTTACATGGCTTTGGATGGTGGACAACCAGTCGGGTACGCCTCGTACACAATGTATAATGGCTGGGCGCACCTGGACCGCCTTGCCGTTGTCCAGGCTCACCAGGGCAGGCGCTTTGGCGCCGCTCAGCTCGTGCACGCCTTGCGCCTGATGGTGGAGGAAGGGGCGCGCTCGGTGAGCCTCTCAACCCAGGAAAACAACGTGCAATCCCACCGGCTGTATCGCGGCTTCGCCTTCAAGCAATCACGCGACTCGATGTACATATACGGCAAAGAGCTGGACGCCGCGGCCGGCGACACCGATGTGCCCTGAGCCTGCGGCCGCCCGCGCCTGCCCAACTGGAGAGTAAAACGTGAAGGTGCTGATGCTGTCCTGGGAGTTCCCGCCGTACCTTGTCGGCGGGCTGGGCAAGCACGTCATCGAGCTGGTACCGCAACTTATCGCCCACGGCGTTGAGGTGCATCTCGTAGTCCCTCGCCTGGCGGGCGGCGAACAGAGCGAGCCGCTGACGCTGCCGGACGGAACGCCCGCGACCAACGGCAGCCGCGTGCACCGCGTGGACGTGTCGGGCGTGCAGGCGAATTTCTTCACCAACACCTGGCACGACAACATCCTGCTGCAGGAGTACTGCGGCGCGCTCTTACGCCGCGAAAACAGCTTCGACCTCATCCACAACCACGACTGGCTGAGCGGGTTCGCCGCGACCGCGGTCAAACACTGGCACCATCTTCCGCTGCTTGCGACGGTTCACGCCACGGAGATGGGGCGCAACCTCGGCCAGCTGCACAACGAGATGCAGCGCCAGATACACCAGGCCGAGTGGTGGCTCACGTACGAGGCCTGGCGCCTGATCACCACCAGCAGGTACATGCTGTGGGAGCTTAGCACCTACTTCGAATTGCCCGCCTCCAAGATCGACATCATCCCCAACGGCGTAGACCCCGGCAATTTCGACGCCCTCCGCGGCGCGGACCTGTCGCAATTTCGCCTGGCCTACGCAATGCCGGGCCAGCCGATCGTGTACTATGTGGGGCGCATCGTGCCCGAGAAGGGCCTCGCCGTGCTCGTCGATGCCGTACCGCGCGTTTTGAGCGAGTGGCCTGGCGTGCGCTTCGTTATCGCGGGGGGCGGGGACTACGCGAACGAGCTTCGCGAGCAGGCAGTGCGGCTCGGGGTATCGGCCAACGTGCTGCTGCCCGGGCGCATCTCGGACGACGTGCGCGACAAGCTGTACATGGTGGCGGACTGCGCCGCGTTCCCGAGCCTGTACGAACCGTTCGGCATCGTCGCGCTCGAGGCAATGGCCGCACGGTGCCCCGTCGTTGTGAGCGACGTCGGCGGCCTCGCCGAAGTGGTCGAGCACGAGGTTACGGGCATTAAGGTCCAGCCTGACGACCCTGTTTCCTTAGCAGAGGGCATCCTCTACACCTTGAAGAACCCCAAGGCGTCGGCCAAACGTGTGCAAAACGCCGAGCGGGTCGTGCGCAAGCAGTACAATTGGCACCACATCGCCAGGATGACTGTTGACGTGTACCGAAAGGTCGTCAAGGAGGCGAAAGCGGGCGACTGGGCGTACCGCACCTAGCGGGCCCGCGTGGGGTGGCAAAAGCTCCCGGCAAGGGGCGACACGCGACAAGGAGCGTGGAGGATGTTGCTTTCGGACAAGAGGATACTCGAAGAGATGGAGAAGGGAAACGTCGTGATCGAGCCTTTCGAGCCTCGCCAGCTCGGCACGAACTCGTACGACGTGCGGCTCGGCCCGTATTACTTCATCCCGAACCACAACATGGTCACAGTCAACTTCACGGACGAGGAGGACGCGAGCGCGTTCTGGCTCGGCCCCTACTACGCCGAGGACGGCATCATCCGCATCCGCCCCGGCGACACTATCCTCGCGCATACCGAAGAGGTGGTCGGCGGCTCCAACGGCTACACCACTTCGATGCGCAGCCGCTCCAGCATCGGGCGCTCTTGCCTGTCGGTATGCAAGTGCGCGGGCGTGGGCGACGTGGGCTACGTCTCCAAGTGGACGATGGAGATCACCAACCACAGCCACGCCATGGCCATCCTCCCGGTCGGCCTGCGCGTCGCCCAGATCCTCTTCTACGAAGTGGGCGAGACCCTGCGTGAGTACCAGGGCAAGTACGGCTCGTACAAAGACTGGTCGCCCAAGGACATGCTCCCCAAGCTCTACCGCGACTACGACCTTCCCAACGTCGGTGCGAACCGCACTCCGCGCCGAAACGGCCTCGAATCCCTCCCCCGGTAGTCCCTTCACGCAAGCAGAAAGCAACCACTCAGCCCGCCGCGCTCCGACGGGTATCGAGCGGTTGCGCCCATTTCACGCCTGTGCGATACTAGCGCGTGGGGTACTATGCCCCGCGCAACCTACGCAGCACTAATTGACCGGGAGAGAGATGGCATTACGTTGCGAAAGCCCTATTGCCCTGTGTTTTAGAACTCCGGCGGCCCAGTGCATTATCTGCGGCCGCCACTTCTGCAAAGCGCACGGCGACGTCGAGGCGTCGGTTTGCCGCCTGTGCAAGCACGAGTACCAGCTGAAGCTGCGTACCGAGGCCATGCAAGCCGCCGAGATGGAGCGCCGCGAAGAGGCCGAGCGCCGCAACCTTGACGAGAACCTGTGCGGCTGGTCAGAGTGCCCCAACGAAATGTACGCCCGCTGCGAGCGGTGCGGCCTGTCGTATTGCCCCCAGCACGTGAGCCGCCACCGCTATAACTACCGCTACCGGACGCGCAAGGGCATCTACAGGCGTCAGGCAGAAGTGACGCTGTGCGACGCGTGCAAGCACTATCTCTCCGAGTACAAAGCGGAAAAGACCTGGCGCGATTAGGCGCCTGCCGAAGATCCCATCCCCCCGAAACGGCGGACACTACTCATGACTTCACCAACCAGCTCAAACGGGCGGCCGCGCCCTGTTGTCCTCGTCATCCTCGACGGGTGGGGGCTGAACCCCAGCCGCGAGAACAATGCTGTCGCCCTGGCGAACACGCCTAACATGGACCGTCTATGGGAGCAGTACCCCCACACCGCGCTTGACGCGTCTGAGCACGCCGTCGGCCTGCCCTACGGTCAGATGGGTAACTCCGAGGTGGGCCACCAGAACATGGGCGCCGGCTTCATCGTGTACCAGGAATTGACTCGCCTTGACACCGCGATCGAGCACGGCACCTTCTTCGAGAACCCGGAGCTTGCGGGCGCGT
Source organism: Chloroflexia bacterium (assembly GCA_035710025.1). GTDB lineage: Bacteria > Chloroflexota > Chloroflexia > QHBQ01 > JADMIH01 > JADMIH01. The sequence continues at coordinate 927 of DASTEB010000331.1, read as the reverse complement.
GCGACCACGTCCTCCAGCGCGGCTCGACCCTGCACCTGTTTGGCCTGCTTGGCCCCGGCGGCGTTCACAGCCACTGGGCGCATCTGTTCGCGCTGCTCGAGCTTGCGAAGCGCAAGGGCGTTACGAAGGTGGTGTACCACGCCTTCACCGATGGGCGCGACACACCGCCCAACAGCGGCATCGGCTTCATGCAGGCGGTGCTCGACAAGATGGCCGAGACCGGCGTGGGCACCGTCGGCAGCGTGTCTGGGCGCTACTACGCGATGGATCGGGACAACCGCTGGGAGCGCGTGAAGCAGGCTTACGGCGCCATCGTACATGGCCAGGGACGCCGCTTCGCTGACCCGCTCGATGTGTTCCGCGCGTCCTACGCCGAGGGCGTGACAGACGAGTTCATAGTGCCGTCGGTGGTCGCGCAGGAGGGGCAGGAGCCGTACACTGTGAGCGACGGGGACGCGGTCATCTACTTCAACTTCAGGGGCGACCGCGGCCGCGAGATGAGCCGGGCGATCACCGACCCGGATTTCGACCAATTCGACCGAGGTAAGCGGCTGGAAGACCTGTACTTCGTCACGATGACCCGGTACGCCGCGGGCCTGAACGTCAAAGTAGCCTACCAGGCGATGGAGGTGCGGGTGCCTCTGGCCCGCGTGCTGAGCGACCGCGGCCTCCGGCAATTCCATATCGCCGAGACCGAGAAGTACGCTCACGTCACCTTCTTCTTCAACGGGCGCGTCGAGACGCCTTTCCCCGGCGAGGAGCGCGTGCTGGTGCCGTCGCCCAAGGTGCCGACCTACGACCTGCAGCCCGAGATGAGCGCCTACGGCATCACCGTGGAGCTAACGGCGGCAGTCACGTCGGGCAAGTACGACTTCATCGTGGCTAATTACGCTAACGGCGACATGGTAGGGCACAGCGGCCAGCTGG
>DASTEB010000330.1:0-5148 GCA_035710025.1 Chloroflexia bacterium | reverse complement strand
GCACGACAGCATAGATTAGGCCGGGTGCCTTGTTGGCGGCCAAAGCATGATGTACAATCGCATATGCTCTACGACGACGTGCTGACCTCCGCCATTGATCGAGCGCTCAAAGCTGGCGCCCGCTATGCTGAGGCGCGCTCCGAGCGCAACGTCACCGAGGCCGTGCGCGTGCGAAACACTGCGATCGACCGCGTTTCGGTCGATCAAGACAGCGGCTGGGGCATTCACGCAGAATTCGAAGGCGCGTGGGGCTTCGCGTCGTCCTCGTCCTCCACTCCGGAGACCATCGCCGAGACTGCCTCAAAGGCGGTCGAGACCGCTCGCGCATCGGCATTGAGGCGCAAGGGCTACGGCGAGGCCGGCGACCTGCCCACGGCGACCGGCAAGTATGCCACCCACTTTAAGCAGAACCCGTTCGATGTGCCGCTGGAACAGCGCGTGGATCTAGCGCGGGATGCGTCTGCGCGGATGCTGGCTGCTGCTCCTTCGGTGAAGGTGTCAAACGCGTCACTGGCATTCGAACAGCACGACAAGCTGTACCGCAACTCGCGCGGCGCACGGCTGGAACAGGCCATCACATTCGCGCTCTTCGACATTTCGGCCGTTGCCGTGGACGATACCGGCTATTCGTACCGCCGCTCGTACAACGACATAAGCCAGGCCGGTTGGGAGTTCATTGAGGCACAGAACCTGCCGTCGGAGGCAGACCGGGTGGGCCGCGAGGCAGCCGAGCTTGTGTCGGCCCCCTGGGCGCCTTCCGGGCCGCAGCAGGTGATCCTCGCGTCGGACTTTGTTGCGCTGCTGGTACACGAGTCGTGCGGGCACCCCACCGAACTTGACCGCGTTCTGGGGTGGGAGGCGGCGTTCGCGGGCCGCTCGTTCCTAACGCCCGACATGCTGGGCAGCTTCCGCTTCGGCTCGCCGCTGGTCAACATGACGGCTGACTCCCTGCTGCCAGGCGGGCTTGGCACGTTCGGGTGGGACGAGGAGGGGACGCCCGCGCAACGCACGCCCATCGTGCGCGACGGCATCTTCACCGGCTACCTGACATCGAGAGGCAGCGCGCCGGCAATCGGGCAGAAGTCGAACGGGTGCGGGCGGGCTACGTCGTGGGGCAGGATCCCAATAGTCCGAATGGTGAACCTGTCGCTCGAGCCGGGCAGCGACAGCCTGGAGAGCATGATCGCCGGGGTGGATGATGGCTTGTATCTTGAGACACCGTCGTCATGGAGCCTGGACGACAAGCGTCTAAACTTCCACTTCTCGGCGGAGCTTTGCCGCGAGATCAAGGGCGGCAGATTGGGCGCACTTCGAAAAGGTGCGGCGTTTCAGGGCCGCACACCCCAATTCTGGGGATCTGTGCGCGCCGTCGCCGGGCCGGACGAATGGCGGCTGTGGGGCTTCCCACATTGTGCCAAGGGCGAGCCGTTGCAGCTTTGCCCGGTTTCGCACGGCGCGTCGCCTATTCTGGTTGACGGCCTGAACATGAGCTACAAGAATTAGCGAGAGGCGGTCTTTAGTGGCAGATCCGAACCAAATCGAACATGTTCTCGCACGACTCGCATCGGCCCCCGCGAGATTGGCGTCACTGCTGGGGAAGCTTGAGGCTGCGGACGCGGTTGCGTCGGCGTCTCCGGGCGAGCTCTCACCTGCCGACGTGCTGGCTCGCGTGCGCGCCGCCAACGACATCCTCGTGCCCAGGATCCTCTACGTGCTTGTGCGCGACAATCCGCCGCTGATCGGTTATGAGGAGGGTCGCTGGGAAGAAGTGATGCGCTACAGGACGCTGCCCGTGTCGGACTCGCTGCAGACGCTGCGACTGCAGAGATCTGAGCTTGTGCGCGCGCTCAAGGCGCTTGACCCGGAGGAGTGGGACCGCGCAGGCACGCACGAAGTGCGCGGCCCGATGACGGTGCTCGAGATAGCCGACCAGATCGCAGGCCTGGAGGAGGATTACCTGGCTCAAATCGAGCGGGCCGGTGGGGCGCTAGGTGGCTGACGGGCTGCACGGGCGCGAGAGGGCGCTCGACCTGCTCGAGTCCGCGCTTGCCGGCTCGCAGGCCGACGCGACCGAGATCCTGCTGCTGCGCGACCGGACCGCGCTTACCCGCTTCGCCAAATCCGAGGTACACCAGAACGTATTCCAGGATAACACTAGGGTTGCTGTGCGCGCCGCCGTGGGCAGGGCAATGGCCAGCGTGTACGTCAACTCGCTCGAACCGGGCGCGCTTCAAAAGGCCACCGAGCGAGCGGCCTCGATTGCACGCCTGCAAGCGCCCGACGACAACTTCGCGGGACTGCCCCAGCCCGACTCGGGGAACCCTGCCGGCGCCGAGCCACCGGTGTCGCACTTCGAGTCGACGGCAACGCAGACTCCCGAGGAGCGCGCTCGTTCGCTCGGGGACGTATTTGACAGCGCTCGCGAGGCCGGGTTTGAGGCGTTCGGCGCGTATAGGGCGTCGGAGGCCGAGCTTGCGGTGGTTTCCACGAAGGGTGTGCGCTCTTACGCAGGCTTCACGACGGCGTACCTGAAGGTGCTGGTCGAGGGGCCGGACGGCACCGGCTTCGGGGACGCGCTCGACCGTGATGTGACGCGCATCAACCCCGTCGATGTCGCGGCTGTGGCGGTTGACAAGTGCGCCCGCAACCGCGAGCAGGCCGAAATCGCGCCCGGGGAGTACGAGGCGGTGTTCGAGCCCAACGCAGTCGCCGACATGCTGCGCTTTCCGGCCGTTTGGGGTTTCGGGGCGCGGCAGGTGCTCGACGAGCGGTCTTTCCTGTCGGGGGCGGTAGGCACGCGCGTTGCCTCGGAGGCCGTGTCCATCTGGGACGACGCCAACGACCCACGGTGCCTGCCCCTGGCCATCGACTACGAGGGGATCCCCGCACGTCGCGTTGACATCGTGCGCGAGGGCGTGGCGTTGGGGCCCGTGTACGACTGGAAAACGGCCCACGAGGCAGGCACGCGCTCGACCGGGCACGCGTCTACCCCGTTTACAGACTTCGACTCCGGGCCGAGCGCCAACCACGTGATCATGCCGGTGGGCGATGCAACCGCTGATCAGCTGGTGTCAAACGTCCGCAATGGTGTTCTGGTGACGCGCTTCCACTACACCCACTGCCCCGACGGGAAGCGAGTCATCGCGACCGGGACGACGCGGGACGGTACGTTCCTCATACGCGACGGCGTGGTTGTCGGTGCGCTGAAAAACCTCCGCCTGGAGATGGGCGTACTGGACATGCTGTCGTCCCTGCAAGAATCGGGACGGGGCAAGCTGTGCCAGGACTGGTGGGCGATGAACGGCATGGCGACTCAGAATTACTTTGTGCCCGCGATGCGATTCGGGGCCGTTCGCTTCACAGGCGTCACGACGTTCTAGCCTCCGGGAACGCCCTCAGTCCGTAACCAGAAGCGCCCCCCAACGTGCGGGCACCTTCACGGTGATAGTATCGCCCTCAATGGTGTACTCGTTGCCCGCGTTCATCCTGTCGGTGAGCTGCACGCCCGCCGCGAGCACGTCCTTGACCGGCAACTCCACTGCGCGATCCTCCTTGCTCCTGTTCAGCACGACCACGGCGGCGCTGTCGCCGGCTGTGCGGGCGTAGGCGTACACATCGAGGTCGTTGTCGAACCTGAGGTTGGCGTAGTCACCCGTCCGGATCGCCGGGACGTGCTGCCTGGTTTCGGCAAGCATGCGGTAGAACTCGAGCAGCGAAGTGTCCTCCTGGCCCCAGGGGTAGGTGCGCCTGTCGTCGGGGTCGCGCCCTCCTTCGAGGCCGACCTCATCGCCGTAGTACACGGTAGGCAGGCCGGGCCAGGTGAACTGCATGAGGGCCATCAGGCGCAGCATGTTCTTGTCGCCGCGTGCCTCGGTGAGGGCGCGCTGGGTGTCGTGCGAGCCGACGAGGTTCATCGACACGGCAAGCGCCTGTGGCGGGTAGTCCTCCCTGATGGAGTCGAGCTTTCGGGCCATCATCTCGACCGAGCGCACCGGGTTGGCGAGCCAGCCGAGCACCGCGTCGCGGAAGCGGTAGTTCATCGTGCCGTCCCACTGGTCGCCTGCCAACCAGGGAGCCGAGTTCTGCCAGAACTCTCCAATGATCACGGCTTCCGAGTCCTCGGCCTTGCCCGCGACGCGGAGATCGCGCCAGTACGAGTGGCTCTTCTGCTCCGCCGCGTCGAGCCTCCAGCCGCCGATGTCCTCTCGCATCCAGCGTTTGAGGATTGCATCTTGGCCGAAGAAGAAGAAGTCGCGCACTGCCTGGACTTCGGAGAACACGGGCAGGGTGTCTACGTTGAACCATGAGCGGTACTTGTTTGGCCATTCCTGGAAGGTGTACCACTCCAAGTACGGGGACTCCTGCGATTCGTATGCGCCTTGCGTGTCGTAGCGTGAGTACCTGTCGAAGTACAGTGAGTCGCTTGAGGAGTGATTGAACACCCCGTCGAGGACAACGCGGATGCCGCGCTCGCGCGCCCGGGCGATCAAGTCGCGGAACGTGTCTAGCGTCCCGAGGGACGGCTCGATCCGGGTGTAATCGGTCGTGTCATAGCGGTGGTTGGACGGGGCAGCGAAGATCGGGTTGAAGTAGATCGCGTTGACGCCCAGCGACTGCAGGTACTCCAGCCTGTCAATGACGCCTTGAAGGTCGCCTCCGAAGAAGTCATTGCCGCCAGTCGGTCTCTCGCCCCATTCTCGCTTTATGCTCTCTCCGCCGTACATGAACGTGCCCGCGGGCTTATCGTTGGTCGGGTCGCCGTTATTGAAGCGGTCGGGGAAGATCTGGTATACGACTCCTCCGTGAAGCCACTCCGGGGTGGTGAAGTCAGGGTCGTATGCGGTGATGACGTAGTCCTGGTCGGAAGCGTACAGGTTGCCTTCACCCGGGCCGCCGTCGCGCTCGCGGTCGTCGTTGTAATAGGCCGTAATCCTGCCGTCCAATCCCTGGAACCTGTACCACAGGGCGGCAGGATCGCCTGAGGTATCGATGACTGCCTCCCATGTATCCGGCCCGGACGGCGACATATCCACGAAAGACTCGGTCTCGGAGGTAGAGTTCCACAGGCGCACGCGCGCCGACGTCAAGTCGCCCGGCGCGGTGCGCAGCCGTAGCGTCACCCTGGTGCCCGCCGTGACCGGACCACCC
>DASTEB010000329.1:0-6816 GCA_035710025.1 Chloroflexia bacterium | reverse complement strand
CCTGCTGTAGATGACGCGCCTGGTCAGGGCACGTCTTAGATGCAGGAGGCAACTTCATGGATAACAACAGGCAAGTAGACGTGCCCACGCTGCTCCAATCGATAGCGAGCCAGCTTTCGCAGAGCCAGGAAGGCATAGACCAGGTCAGCCACAGCACGCACGGCAAGCGCATGGTCAGCGCGTTTCGAACGGCCGCCGAGGCCGCGCGCGAGGCCGGCACGGACGACGCGGGCGAGCAGCTACAGAGAGCCGCCGCAGCCATGCGCCAGCGCGGTAGCGGCGTCGCCGCTGGCTTCTATGCCGACGGGCTAGAGAGCGCGGCTCAGCAGGTGCGAGGACAGCGCGGCATTTCGATGGGCGATTTGCTGCCGTTCCTGCAGTCGTTCGTCGGCGGCGTGCAGCAGAACAATCCCGCCCAACCCGGCCAGGGCACAATGATCGACGCGCTTGTGCCCGCGCTCGGCGCGCTCAGCGGCGCACAGAGCACAGGCAATACACAGGGCGGCATCCTAGACGCGCTCGGCGCCGCGATGTCGGGCGCGCAGAACACCCAGCACAACGGGCAGATGGACCCGGGCGCTGCGTCCGCGGTCAACGTTATCGGCGGCATAATAGCCGCGCTCGCCCCGAGCCTGATCGGCGGTCTGCTGGGCGGCGGTCAGCAGCAGGGCCAGCAAGGCCAACAGGGTGGTGGAGGCGGCCTCGGCGGCGCTATTGGCGGCCTGTTGGGCGGCGGTCAGCAAGGTGGCGGCGGCCTTGGCGGCCTGCTTGGCGGCCAGCAACAGCAGGGCCAGGGAGGCTACGGCGGCAATGCTCCCCCGCAGGGCAGCGCCGACCCGTTCGGCGGTCTGGGCGGCCTAATCGGAGGCCTCTTCGGAGGCGGGCAGCAGGACGCGGGGCAGGCCGGTGGGATCCCTGATCTGGGCGGCGGATCAAGCGTGGGCGGCTACGGGCGGCCTACGTCAGGCCGAGCGCAGCAGGACCAGGACGCCGGCCCGGCAAGCTTCGGCGACATGCTGGACGACCTGAGGGAAGGCATGGACGACGAGCGGCGCCGCCGGCGGTAGGCGGGAACTTGCACAAAGAGAGGGGCCGGACTGTAACGACAGCCCGGCCCCTTCGCGTTGCCCTGGGTGCTATTGCTAGCCCTTCGGCTTGTAAGCGACTCCGAACAGCACCGGAGTGGCGGTCTTAACACCCTCCTCGCCAAACAACTTCTCGACCTCGGCGCGGTGCGCGCGCTGGAAGTCAACGCGCTGGTCCTCGATCATCTGCTCCAGCAGGATCTCGCCCCAGGTGCTGCCCCGGCCGTACGCCCACCAGTCCTCGAACGAATTGAAGCGCACGGGCACGTTCTCCTCGTTCACCTCGACGCGTTCGAATCCGGCCTGCTTGATCAGCCCGGCGAGCGTGTCCTTGCGCCGGGTGAGCGCGGCAACGTCCGAGTAGGCGGGCGGGTTCAGGCCGAGCTTGTCGGAGGCCTTGCGCAGGCCTGCCATGTATGGCTCGCTAAGCGGCGAGAACGCGTTCTCGGGGTCGGCCGACGACACGCCGAACTTGCCGCCCGGCTTCAGCACGCGCCGCATCTCTTGCAGCGCGCCCTCGATGTCGGGGAAGTAGAACACCGCCAGCCCGCACACCACGACGTCGAACGTGTTGTCCTCGAACTCAAGGTGCTGGGCGTCCATGCGAATAAACTCGACGTTGCGCACCTTGTGGGCGCGGGCCTTGCGCGTGGCGAAGTCCAGCATCCCTTCGGCAAGGTCGATGGCCAGCACCTTGCCCTCCGGCCCCACGCGCTTGGCGAGGGCGATGGCCAGGTTGCCGCTCGCCGTGGCGACATCCAGGCAAATATCGCCTTCCTGCGGCGCGAGGATCTCAGCGAGGCGGCGGTCCGACTTCTCGTGAAGGCCGTGGCCCAGCTTATCGTGCTCCGACGCATCCCTGTTGGCACGCTCGACCACCAGCTGGTCGAACAGCTCGGCGCGTGACAGCGGCCTCGGCATCGCGCCCGGCGTGTCGGTCGTCTTGGTGGTCTTGGTGGGAAGCGCGGTCGTGCTGCCCCAGGCCGCCGCGGTAGCTTCGCGCTCGATCTTCGAGGCGTCGCCCGACTCGCGGATGAAGTTGAGCAAGCCGCCCGCCATGACGATCTTTACCTGGCGCGGGCTAAGCCCGGGCTTGACCTCGAAGGTCGTGTCCTTGGTCAGGTTGCGTACCGTCAGGGTCTCGGCGCCCGCCACAAGCTGCTCGCGCGCCACCTCGATGACCAGCTCGTCGCGCTCGTCGATGCTGTCGTAGTCCTCGGGGTTAATGAAGGTCATCGGCAGGATGCCGAAGTTGATCAGGTTGTCGCGGTGGATGCGGGCGAAGCTCTTGGTGATCACCCCACGCACGCCCAGGTACATCGGGGCGAGCGCGGCGTGCTCGCGGCTGGAGCCTTGCCCGTAGTTACTGCCGCCGACCACGAGGCCGCCGCCCTGCTGCTGCGCGCGGGTGGCGAACGAGGGGTCTACCTTCTCGAACACGTACTCCGAGATGGCCGGGATGTTGGAGCGCAGAGGGAGCACCTTGGCGCCCGCGGGCATGATGTGGTCGGTAGTGATGTTGTCGCCCACCTTGAGGAGCACCTGGCCCGCCACGTTCTCGCCCATCGGCTTGTTGATGGGCAGCGGGCGGATATTCGGCCCGCGAACCACCTCGACCTCGTCGGGGTTTTCGGCGGGCGGTACGATCATGTTGTCCTCGACCAGGTACTTCTCGGGGGTGTCAACCTCGAGCCTCCTGCCGAGCGTACGCGGGTCGGTGATGACGCCGGTCAGCGCGCTCGCGGCGCATGTCTCGGGCGATGCGAGGAACACCTGCGCGTTCGGGGTGCCGGAGCGTCCCTCGAAGTTGCGGTTGAACGAGCGCACCGACACGGCGCCCGACGCGGGGGCCTGGCCCATGCCGATGCACGGCCCGCAAGCCGACTCGAGGATGCGCGCGCCCGACTCGATCAGATCGCCCAGCGCGCCGGAGCGTGCGATCATGGTGTACACCTGGCGCGAGCCGGGGGTTACGCCAAACGACAGGTCGGGGTGAACGGTCTTGCCCTTGAGCACGCCCGCAACCGTCTGCAGGTCCACGAACGACGAGTTGGTGCACGAGCCGACGAGCACCTGCGTTACGGGCGTGCCCGCTACCTCGCTCACGGGCACCACGGCGTCGGGGCTGTGGGGGCGGGAGATCAGCGGCACAAGCTCGTTCAGGTCGATCTCGATCACGCCGTCGTATTCGGCGTCGGGGTCGGGCAGTAGCTCGACCCAGTCCTTCTCGCGGCCCTGGGCCTTCATGTACTCGCGGGTGCGCTTGTCCGAGGGGAAGATCGAGGTGGTCGCGCCAAGCTCTGCGCCCATGTTGGTGATGGTGCCGCGCTCAGGCACCGACAGGTCGGCAACTCCGGGGCCGCCGTACTCGATGATCTTGCCCACACCGCCCTTCACCGTCAGACGCCGCAGTAGCTCAAAAATGATGTCCTTGGCCGCCACCCACGGCTGGCGCTGGCCCACCAGGCGTACCAGCCACACTTCAGGCATGGCCACGTAGAAGGGACCGCCGCCCATCGCCACGGCCACGTCGAGGCCGCCCGCACCGATCGCTATCATGCCGAGGCCGCCGCACGTAGGGGTGTGGCTGTCTGAGCCGAGCAGGGTCTTGCCGGGGACGGCGAAGCGCTCGAGGTGTACCTGGTGGCATATGCCGTTGCCGGGGCGCGAGAAGTAGATGCCGTACTTCGCCGCGATTGATTGGAGGAATCTGTGATCGTCGGCGTTCTCAAAGCCGGTCTGCAGCATGTTCTGGTCAACGTAGCTTACCGAGATGTCGGTGCGTACGCTTGGGATGCCCATCGCCTCGAACTGCAGGTAAGCCATCGTGCCGGTCGCGTCTTGTGTCAGTGTCTGGTCTATCTTGATGGCCACTTCCTGGCCCGGCTTCAATTCGCCCGATATGAGGTGCGAGTCAAATACCTTCTGTACAATATTCTGCGGCATCGAAAAATATCCTCCCTTGAGCAACAAGGGTCCTCTTGTTGCACCCAAAATTAACTCACGCATCCATAATTATACCATACGCAGGCACGACGGTCAGGCCGCCGCAGGCACGACCTCGCGCTCCCACGGCCGCTCGCTCAGGGAAGAAGAACGAGATCCGCGGCGGAGGTCCCGTGAAGTATAATTGGGCGTGAAGCCCATCAATACCACCCCATAGAGGAGCACCCCGCCATGCCAGCCAACGGCGCACGAACCAGGAAGCCGGCCAACCGCAAAGCCCTGTCGAACGGGCTGGAGCGCGCGTGGGACGTCGAGATCGAGGAGATCCCCACCGGCCTGAGCTACGACGACGTGCTGCTCGTGCCGCAGCGCACCAGCGTGGCCTCGCGCAGGCTGGTCGACACTTCGACCCACCTGTCGCGTAACGTCGCGCTTCGCATCCCCATAGTGTCGGCCAACATGGACACGGTGACCGAGCACATCATGGCGATAGAGATTGCGCGCCAGGGCGGCATAGGTATTATCCACCGCTTCCTCTCCATCGAGGACCAGGCAGCGGAGGTGCGCAAGGTGAAGCGGGCCGAGTCGTTCGTCATCGCGCAGCCCTACACCGTATCGCCCGACGAGACGGTGGAGCGCGCCCGGCTGATGATGGAGCGGCACGACGTGGGCGGGCTGATAGTGGCCGACGACCAGGGTCGGCTGGTGGGGATGCTGTCGGCCCGCGACGTGCGCTTCGTGCGCAACCCCGACCTGTTCGTGCATGACGTGATGACCCCGCGCCAGAAGCTGATTACCGCGCCCGCCGATATCTCGATCGAGGAGGCGCAGGACATCTTCAACGCGCACAAGGTAGAGAAACTGCCCCTGGTGGAGGACGGGCGCGTGGCCGGACTGATCACGGCGCGAGACCTCACTGCGGCAGGCTCGAACCCGCGCGCCGCCAAGGACAAGCGGGGGCGGCTGCTGGTGGGCGCGGCCATCGGCGTGATGGGCGAGGTAATGGAACGCGCAGCCGCGCTGCTTGACGCGGGCGCCGACGTGCTGGTGGTAGACGTGGCGCACGGACACGCCGACGCGGTAATCGAGGTGGTGCGCGACCTGAAGCAGCGGCTGCCCGACGTTGACGTGATCGCGGGGAATGTCGCCACAGCGCAGGGTGCGGCCGATCTCATCGAGGCGGGCGTGGACGCGGTCAAGGTCGGGGTCGGCCCGGGCGCGGCGTGTACCACGCGCATCGTCACGGGCGCGGGCGTGCCCCAGCTCAGCGCCATAATCGAGTGCGCACGCCCCTGCTACGAACACGGGGTGCCCCTGGTCGCCGACGGAGGCATCAAGACGTCGGGCGATATCACCAAGGCGCTGGCCGCGGGCGCCTCGACCGTTATGATAGGCAGCCTGCTGGCGGGCACCGACGAAAGCCCCGGGCAGACTGTAACTCGGCGTGGGCAGCGGTACAAGACCTACAGGGGCATGGCCTCGATGGGCGCCGCCGCGGCCCGCCGAAAGCGCGAGCGCGAGCTATCGGACATCTCGCACCTTGAGGACGACGAGTGGACTAGCCAGGTCGTGCCGGAGGGCGTCGAAGCGATGGTGCACTACCGCGGCCCGGTGCGCGAGGTTGTGGCGCAGCTTGTGGGCGGCCTGCGCAGCGGCATGAGCTACTGCAACGCCCACAACCTCGACGAGCTTTGGTCGCACGCCCGCTTCGTGCGCATCACCCCGGCGGGCCTGCGCGAGAGCGGCCCGCACGACCTCGTGCTCGACTAGACTGAGCCTCAAGATGGAAGCTGTGCTGAACGAAATACTCGCATCTCACCGGGTGCCTGCCGACCTGAGCGTCGTCTATGATGACATGCACGGGTTGTGGGGTGGGAGTACCTTCACGGTCCGAGGGGATGGTCACCTCGAACGGCGGATAAGTCCGCGTGGTGCACCGGCGCCCACAGGCAGCGAGAAACAGATTGGCGAACCCGATCTGCTGGAACTGGTCCGACTGCTGGTCGAACTCTCCGCCTGGGAGCAGCGCACCGCCGATCGCCCGCCCCTACCGGACGAGAGCCGCGCTTACCTGACCATCAGCCTCAATGGAAAGGTGAGCCGAGTCTGGGAGTGGTACAACGATATGCGGGCGAATAACCGGCTGATACGGATCATGGGCTGGCTGGAGGGCCAGTTTGCAGACGACCCTCCGGATGCCCCATCTGCCTGAACGCTACTCCGCGATTACTTCGCAACGCATCTCCCGCCCTACTACAGGTACCCCTTCTGCCCGATTGCGGACGGTGCAGCCGGTGGTATGCTCTGCGCCAAATGGGGCGCCGGAGGACCCCAACACATTACTGGCATTTTGGGGTGACACTCCATGGACTGGTTGTACGTTATCGTGCTGTTCCTGCACGTAAGCTCGGCCATTGCGATGATAGCAGGGCTGATCGGCCGCGAGCTAACGCGCAGGCAGGCGCGCAACTCGGGCGACATCGACACGCTGGTAGCCCTGATGGGCGCCAGCGGGCAATTTGAGAACCGGCTCGTCATACCCGGCTCGATGGCGATGCTGGTGTTCGGCGTGATCCTAGCCGTGATGGGCGGCTGGCCTTTGTTCGGGTTCCTTCAGGGAGCCGACGCGAACTGGCTGTTCGTGTCGGTCTTGCTCACAGCTGCCACTTTCCCGCTAGTAGCTTTCGTTTTCCTGCCGCGAGGCAAAATCTACGAAGCGGCTCTCAATGAGGCGGTCTCGAGAGGTCAGGTCACGGGGGAGCTTACCGCCGCGTTTGACGACAAC
>DASTEB010000328.1:0-2254 GCA_035710025.1 Chloroflexia bacterium | reverse complement strand
CGTGATGAGCGGGTACACCTGCGGCGGTGCGGGCGAGCCGTGCGACACGGAGAACCGCCCGTACTTCCGGCCGAACAGCGGCGCAACGAGAGGGCAACTGACCAAGATAGTCAGCAACGCCGCTGCCTTCTCGGACGCCGTTCCGGAAGCGCAGCAGACGTTCACCGACGTACCGCCCACGCACACGTTCTGGCTGTTCGTGGAGCGGTTGCTGATGAACCGACCGGACGTGATGAGCGGGTACACCTGCGGCGGTGCGGGCGAGCCGTGCGACACGGAGAACCGCCCGTACTTCCGGCCGAACGCCCCGCTCACCAGGGGGCAGACCTCCAAGATCGTGGCCAACACGTTCTTCCCCGGCTGCAACCCGCCCGCCAGACGGTAATCATGTCAGAGGAAGGGCCGGGGGCACCACCCCATTCCCGGCCAGGCGATACACCGGCTCAAATAAGCAAGGAAGGAGTACACACCACATGCGAACGCGCAACAACGGTTGGAAGCTGTCGAGGCTGCTCGGCGTGCTCATGCTGGCGCTGCTGCCCGCGCTGGCGCTCGGAGGGCAGGCGCCCGGGCGAGCCGAGGCGGGCGCGCCCGCACCCGAGGCCGTTGGCCCCGCCGGCTATTCGCTCAACACCGGCACCCCGCCCTACCGGTGGGTCGTCATCCGCGTCTACTTCCGCGACGATGCCGAGCGCGACCGCCTGGCGACCGAGTTCGGCGCCGAGGAGATGAGCACCCGCGGCGGCTACCTCACCATCGTCGCCTCGCACACCGATGCCGAGACCCTGCGCGCCCGCGGCCTGCGCGTGGACCTCGATTCCGAGGCCACCTACCGGCTGAACAACCCCGATACCTTCTACAACGGCTATTTCACCGTCGAGGAGATATACCAGTTCCTCGACGAGAAGGTCGCGGAGTACCCCAACCTGGCCGAGAAGCTGGACATCGGCGACTCGTGGTGCAAGACCCACCCGGGCCAGTGCACCCAGCCCAACTCGTGGAACGGCTTCGACCTGTACGTACTGCATATCACCAACCGCAGCATCCCCGGGCCCAAGCCCGTGCTGTGGTATGACGCGGGCATCCACTCGCGCGAGATCGCCACGCCCGAAGTGGCGATGCGCTACATCTCTTTCCTGCTCGACAACTACAACACCAACGCCGACGCCCGCTGGCTGGTGGACCACCACGATATCTGGGTGATGCCGACGCTCAACCCCGATGGGCACCACATGAACGAGTCGAACGGCAACGGCACCCCGACTCTGCACCGCAAGAACGCCGACCGCGACGACGGCTGCAGCAGCTACGACCAGTTCGGCACCGATATCAACCGCAACTTCAACTTCAAGTGGGGCTGCTGCGGCGGCTCGTCCCCCGATCCGTGCAACCAGACCTACCGCGGCCCTGCTGCCGAGTCGGAGGAAGAGACCCAGTTCATGTCGGCCAGGGTGCGCGAGCTTATCCCCGACCAGCGCGGTCCCGACGACCTGGACATGGCCCCTATCACCACTACCGGCTTCCTGATCAACATGCACTCCAATTCGCGGCAGAATCTCTATCCCTGGGGCTATACTACCGATCACGCACCCAACCGCGATGACCTGCGCAACCTGGGCAAGCGCATGAGCTCTCGGTCGGCCTATGTCGATCCCCCGGGCAACGGCTATGAGGCGTGTCAGAACGCCGAGCCCGGGTGCCTGTACGTGGTGGACGGCGACGAGAAGAACTGGGCCTATGGAGAGCTTGGCATCCCCGGCTACAGCGTGGAGGTGTCGGGCAACAACTTCTTCCCGCCCTTCCCCTGCATAGACAATCCCTACGGGCAGAACGGCTGCACCGACTCGTCGGTCGGCCCCGGCATCTGGCCTCAGAACAAGGGCGCCCTGCTGTACGCCGCCAAGGTGTCGCGTATGCCCTACCTGCTTACCCGCGGCCCCGACGCGGTCACCACCCCGTCGGAGCCTATCACTGTGACGGTGGGCAGCAATGCCCTCATCGCCGCGGCGATAAACTTCAACTGGAGTGGCAATACGAACGTCGGCCAGGAGGTCAACGCCTACCTGCAGAACGTGGCCGCCGCCGAGTATACGGTGGATACCCCGCCGTGGAGCGCCACCGGCACGCCCATGCAGGCCACCGACGGCAACTTCAACTCGCCCACCGAGGCGGTGCAGGCTACCCTCGACACGACCGGGCTGGCGATCGGCAGGCACATCGTGTTCGTGCGCGGCAACGGCGGAACGTACTACGA
>DASTEB010000327.1:0-5853 GCA_035710025.1 Chloroflexia bacterium | reverse complement strand
CTCTATGCCCGCCAGCTTCTGCTCGTCCTCGTCCAGCCGCTGCACGCCTGCGCGCTGCTCGGCTTCGCGCCTGCGGTACGTCTCCAGCGGCTTTAGCTGGTCCTGCTCGCGGCCCAGGCGCACCTTCACCGCCACGATCTGCCTGTTGATCTCGTCCAGCTCTCGCTGCTTCTCGGTGTACTCGCGCCGCCTATCGGCGATATCCTTCTCGTACGAGTCGCGCACCCGCTGCAGGGCGTCCTCGGTGAGCGCGGTGCCGCACAGGGGGCACCCGGCGTGGTCGGTCGTCTGGAAGTGCTTCTCCAGCAGGTCGAGCTTCTGCCGGAGTAACTTGCCGTCCTGTTCCAGGCTGTCGCGCTCGGTCGTGAGGGTGCGCATCTTAACGTCGAGCGCCTCGGCCTCGCAGCGGGTGTCTTCGTGCTGCGCCTGCAGCGCCACGAGCTTGTTCAGCTTGTCCAGCGTATCGGCAAGCTGCTGCTCGAGCACCGAACGGCCAGCCAGATCGCGCTTCAGATCAGCTATGTGACGCTCTTGCTGGTTGGCCTCGCTCTCCAGGCGCGTGCGCTCAACGTCGATCTCGCGCTCCACCTTGCCGTGTGCTATCTGCAGGTTGTGCAGGCGGACCCGGGCCTCGCCGAACTCCTCGTCGCGCACCAGAAGGTCTTGCATCTCGGCGTACCCGCGCTCGATGGCGTCGCGCCGCTCGAGCAGGCCCTGCAGGGCCTTCTTGCGCTCGTCGTTGCGCACGATGCGCACCTTCAGCCCGTCCATGTTGCGCTCACGCCGGGCGATGCGCTCCTTGATCTCCTCCAGCCGCTGCCTGCTGTGCTCAAGCGCCTGCTCGCGCGAGGTCACTTCGCCAAGCTCTGCGCGCCGCTCGGTCAGATGCTGCTGCTCGGCCTCAAGCTGCTCTTCCAGCACCTTGAGGTCGGCTTCGTACTGCGGACGGCGCTCAACCTCAAGGTTGATGCGGTAGAGCGTGTTGTTCAGATCGGTGATGCGCGACAGTCGGTCTTTGGCTTCGCCTTTGGCCTGCTCCTCCAGCCTGTCGTATTGCTGCAGGCCCAGGATGTCGGCCAGCACCTTCTTGCGGTCGGCCGGGGTCTTGATGGTGAACTCGTCGGCCTTGCCCTGCATAAGGAAAGCCGAGTTCTTGAAGGTGTCGTAGTCGATCTTGAGCAGGTCGTTGATGCGCGCCTGCGACTCGCGCACGGTCGAGCCTGACAGCGCGCGCCACGACCCGCCGTCGGCCCCGTTGCCCTCCGCTATCTGCAGGTCGAGCATGGTGGTGCCGCTCTTGCCCTTCATGGCGCGCTTGCGGATCACGCGGTAGGTGTCGCCGCCGAGCACGAAGAGGAGGTCCACCTCCATGTCGGTGGCGCCCTTGGCGATCAGTTCGTCGTCGATGGCGCGGTCGCGTGCGCGGCCCCACAGCACCCAGGTGATCGCTTCGAGCAGGGCCGATTTGCCCGCGCCGTTCTCCCCCGACAGGCAGGCGAGGTGCACCCCGGTGAGGTCGAGGACCTCCGCGTCGTCGCGGTAGCACATGAAGTTGCGCACAGACAGGCGTACCGGTATCATGCTTTACCTTTCGTTTGGAGCGGCGCGTACCGCCCCCGTTTCCTGGTTACGGAACAATCTGCCAGTTCGGCGGAAGATCGTAGTGGTACAGCCTGGCGGTCGGCTCGCCGCGCTCGTGAACGCGGCCCCGATCCTTGCGGCGCACGTTGTCGTAGGTGTTTTGCACCTGGATGATGCGCTGCTCCTTCAGGTTAAATAGGACCAGCCCTGCCTTAACCGGCATCAGGCTGGCCTCGCGGGTGGTGGCGTCTACCACGCGGAAGGCGGGCACTCGGTGGTGCGAGCGCTGCTCTTCGGCGTAATCCAGCGCGCTGTGGATCTGCTGGAAGCTGCCGTTGGCGTTGTGCTCGTCGAACACCGCCAACCCGTTCAGCACGTTATCCCGCAGGTCGGTATCGTAGCGCGTCGTCTCCGCCAGCAGCGACTCGAGGTTGGCCGGCTGCTTGCTGCACGCCGCCACGAGCGCCTTGAGCGCATTGCACGGGGCGACGAAGCTGACCGTGCCTTCGTGATCGATAACAGTGAATCTCATTACGAACATCGCGTACTCGATACTCCTCGTTGTATATCCTATGCCCGAACAAAACAGGCCGAGCAGCCACGACCGCCCCGCCTGCAACCCGAACATGTGTGCACTTTTTATGCATATATTGTACCACATCGCGCCCGCCAACCGCCATTGCGCGTGACCTTTTCCACAGCCCCGGCAGCCTGCCACGCGGGCTTTGCTTCCGACCTTATCTGACCGCACAGGCGGGCCCCAAAACCTTTGCGCCTTCGCGTCTTTGCGTTTCAATAAAGCCTTCGTGCCCTTCGTGGCTAAGACCCCTCCATGCCGCCCGCGCCCGCTTGCTGTACAATAGGGGGTGACTTTGGAGAACCCCTCACCCCAGGAGCGACATGCACATGGCATCTGATACTACCGGCGCGCCCGTCCCGGCCCACATCTTCCGCGAGTACGACATCCGCGGCATCGTTGACGTAGACCTCAACGAGGACGTCTACTACAAGCTTGGGCGCGCTTACGGCACCTTGCTCTACAACCAGCCCGGCGTCAAGCCCGTGCGCGGTGAGCGCCTGCGCGTGGTGTGCGGCTACGACGCCCGCCTGAGCGGCCCACGCTTCCAGAAGGCCGTCGTACGGGGCCTGCTCGACTCGGGTGTTGACGTGACCAACATCGGCATGGTGCCCACCCCTGTGATGTACTTCGCGGTCAAGTACCTCGGCACCGACGGCGGCTGCTCGGTCACCGCCTCGCACAACCCCGCCGAGTACAACGGCTTCAAGGCCCGCAAGCTGATCGGCGGCGGCCTCAACGCTCCCCTCACCTCGGACGACATCAAGACACTGTACAGCACCATCGAGTCGGGCCGGTTCCACGAGGGCAAGGGCGAGTACGACGAGCACCCCGTCACCGAGGAGTACATCCGGTACATCGTGGACAACGTCAAAGTCGACCGCCCCCTCAAGGTGGTGATCGACCCGGGCAACGGCGCGACCGGCCCCACCGCGCTCGAGATCTACCGGCGGCTCGGCTGCGAGGTGAGCGCCATCTTCCTCGAGCCTGACGGCAACTTCCCCAACCACCTGCCCAACCCCCTCAAAGAGGAGTTCGTGCAGGACCTCATCGCCGAGGTGAAGAAGCAGGGCGCCGACGTGGGCATCGGCATCGACGGCGACGGCGACCGCCTGGGCGTGATCGCGGGGGACGGCTCCATCGTCTGGCCCGACATGTATATGATCCTGTACGCCCGCCAGGCACTCCAGCGCTTGCCCGGCGCGCCCATCATCTTCGACGTGAAGTGCTCCCTCGCCCTGATACAGGATATCGCCAGGCACGGCGGCGAGCCGGTCATGTGGCGCACCGGCTACACCAATATCTTCGCCCGGCGGCTGGAGATCGGCGCGCCCTTCGCGGGCGAGTTCTCGGGCCACATGTTCTTCGACGACCCCGTGATCGACTTCGACGACGGCATTTACGCGGGCGCGAAACTGCTCGAAGCGCTGGGCGACGGCGAGGAGAACATCACCGAACGGCTGGCCTCGGTGCCCAAGTACTGGAACACCACCGAGGGCCGCATAGACGTGGGCGAGGAGCGCAAGTTCGCCATCATAGACGACCTGCGCGAGCGCTTCT
Organism: Chloroflexia bacterium; assembly: GCA_035710025.1. Lineage (GTDB taxonomy): Bacteria > Chloroflexota > Chloroflexia > QHBQ01 > JADMIH01 > JADMIH01. Next base: position 2,135 of record DASTEB010000327.1, on the reverse strand, counting down.
CGAAAGAGTACGAGGTCATCACCATAGACGGCGTGCGAGTGGTCTTCCCCACCGGCTGGGCGCTCGTGCGCGCGTCCAACACCGAGCCTGCCCTCACCTACCGATTCGAGTCAACCGAGTCGGCCGAGGATCTCGCCCGCATCACAGCGCTCATGCGCGAGGCCATGCAGGACGAGGGCGTGGACGTGAAGTTCTAGCGAGGGAGTGCCGGCCGGAGTGACGGGCGGCACTTTCCGAGATTACTGCTTCACAATGCAGGTGGCCTGCCGTATCTCCCCGAGGTGGTAGGCGGTGTGCACCAGCACCGCGAGCGCGCCCGCGATGTCGTTCTCGCCGTCCCATGCGTCGAAGCCTTTCATCAGCCCTAGCACGCTGCCGTATGCGTCGCGCAGCCGTCCCTTGAGCGCCTCCCACTCCTCGGGCGTGACCGTCTTGAGCCACCAACTGCTTTGCCAGTCAACTGTCCCGACCTTCTCGCCCCGCATAAGACGCTCCAGCACGTCAAGGTAGAAGCGGACGTGCTCGACTTGCCCGGCGATGCTCGCGCACATGGCCGACACCGGGCGCGAGGCCTCCTCGGCGGAAATCGTCTCCAGCGTCTCGAACAGCGAGGTGCCGGCGTCCAGGTAGATGCCGTGTACGTGCTCGAACGTCTCGTCGAGCACTTCGAAGTATTCTCTCGTAAAGCGTTCCACCGCGATCTGTTGTGTCAAGTTTTCAACCTTTCTGGGTGCGCGTTGCATTGAGCCATTGTAGGCCAGGGAGCCGGCGCACACATCGGCCTCCGGGCGGAATTCAGCACAAAGGTGCGGTTGTATGTGGAAGTAGAATAGAAGGAGCACAGAACACAAGGAGTCGCGAGACACGCCCATGCAGCCAGCCCAAACCCCGACCACCAACGACAACACGCCCCTCACCACCGTCACCAACCCCGACGGGCGCAAGCTGGAGTTTGACTTCCCGTCGCTGCATATCGGCATCGCCGAGTACGCCGAGGGGCCGACCGGCTGCACGGTGTTCTACTTCGGGGGCGAGGTGGTGTCGTGCAGCGTGGACGTGCGCGGCGGCTCTCACGGTACCATCCTGACCGAGGGGCGCGACCGCCTGCACGCCATCTGCCTTGCCGGAGGGTCGGCGCTGGGGCTGGAGGCGGCAACGGGGGTGACGGCCGAAGCGTTCGCCATGCGAGGGTACGCCACCGGCTGGACCGACATACCCATCGTGTCGGGCGGCATCATCTTCGACTACAACCTGCGGCGGCCAAACGCCATCTACCCCGACAAGGCGCTAGGCCGGGCTGCTTTGCGGGCTGCGCGACCGGGGCAGTTCACGCTCGGCTCGCACGGAGCGGGGTGCGCGGCTACCGTGGGCAAGGGCCTGCGCCCGACGCACGAGGGCGAGCCGTCGGGCCAGGGCGCCGCCTTCCGGCAGATCGGGCCGACCAAAGTCGCTGTGTTCACCGTGGTCAACGCGGTGGGGGCCATCGTGGACAAGCAGGGGCGCATCGTGCGGGGCAACCTCGACCCGCGCACCGGGCAGCGCCGGCATCTGATGGAGGGGCTGGAGATGGTGCTCGCCGAAGGCGCCGAAGAGCCGCCCCCAGGCAATACCACGCTCACGGTGGTCGTGACCAACCAGAGGCTGAGCGCCGACCGCGGCCTTGCGTGGTCGCTGCGCCAGTTCGCCCGGCTGGTACACACCTCAATGGCGCGCGCCATCCAACCCTTCCACACGGTCTACGACGGCGACGTGCTGTGGGCCGTCACCACCAACGAGGTGGACAACCCAGCCCTGAACGACGTAGCCCTGGGCGCTGTGGCATCCGAGCTGGCCTGGGATGCGGTGCTCAGTTGCTACGACGATTGACGGCTAACCTGGATAAGCGAGGCTCATAAAGGAGGAACCAAAATGACCGACAACGACCACATGCAAAGCAACCGGAACCCGGCGCTCAGCCGCCTGGATCCGCTCGTGGGCGAGTGGAACGTGGAGATTTCTGCCGGGGATCAGGTGATGGACGGCGGCAAGTCGACGTTCGAGTGGATCGAGGGAGGGTCCTTCCTGGCCCAACACGATGTAGCAGCCCCGCTTCCGCCCGGCGCGCCCCCTGAATGGGAGGCAAACGCGCCCACGCA